>NZ_JBHYIG010000118.1:0-25833 GCF_042740015.1 Streptomyces sp. NPDC059037 | reverse complement strand
CCCGACACCCACCATCCTCCGTGTTATGGGGGGATCGTTTTGGTGAATACGAGCCCGGCCCCGGTCGGGTATGACGGCCGCCTCGGGGGGCCCGGTGTCGGCCGTCATCCGGCACCTCGCGGACGAGGAGGGCTGTGCCGTGCTCCTGGTCGAGCACAACGTCGCGTTCGTGATGGAGCGGTGCGCCCGCGTCGTCGTGCTCGACCTGGGCGGCGTCCTCGCGCAGGGCACGGCGGCCGAGGTGCGCGCGGACCCGAAGGTACGGGACGCCTACCTCGGCACCGCGGCGGCGTGAGCTACCCGATCGTCACCCGGAAGATCCGGTCCGAACCGTCCGGCTCTCCACCGTTGTTGTCCGCGTTGGTGGTGGAGAGCCAGAGCTGGTCGGCGCCCGGCACGGCGGTGACCGCGCGCAGCCGCCCGTACTCACCGACGTAGAACGCCTTCGCCGTGCCGACGTCCTCGTTGTCGGCGCTGATCGGTATGCGCCAGAGCCGCTCGCCCTTCAGTGCCGCCATGTAGACGGCGCCGTCCACGACGGCGACACCGCTCGGCGAGGCCTCCGCGACGCCCCAGGTCTTCTTGGGGTTCGTCATGCCGGAGACGTCGCACTCGCCCTCGCAGGTGGGCCAGCCGTAGTTCGCGCCGGGCTTGATGAGGTTGAGCTCGTCCTTGGCGCTCTGCCCCAACTCGGCCTCCCACAGCCGGCCTTGGGGATCGAAGGCGATGCCCTGCGGGTTGCGGTGACCCATGCTGTAGGCGTAGTTGCCGAAGGGGTTGCCGGGGGCGGGTTCGCCGTCCTTCGTCAGGCGCAGGATCTTGCCGTTGAGGGAGTTCTTGTCCTGCGCGAGGCCGCCGTCCTGGGCGTCGCCGGTGGTGGCGTACAGGTAGCCGTCGGGGCCGAAGGCCAGGCGGCCGCCGTTGTGGTACTTGTTCTTCTTGATCCCCTTGAGCAGAACCTTGTAGTCCGTCAGCTGCGTGCCGTCGTAGGTCATGCGGGCGATGCGATTGCCCTCGGACGAGGTGTGCATGACGTACACGTGGTGGTTGGTGTCCCAGTCCGGGTCGACGGCCACACCCATCAACCCGCCCTCGCCGCCCGTGGTCTGGGACTCGGGGACGGTTCCTATCTGCTTCTTCTCCTTGCCGTCCTTGGAGACGAGCCAGACGCGGAAGTCGTCGCGCTCGGTGACCACCGCGGATGCGCCGTCGGGTGTCCAGGAGGTGCCCCAGGGGATCGTCCAGCCGGTGGAGATGGTGGCGATGTCCGTCGGTTCCCCGGCCGCGGACACCGACGTCGACGCCGGTGGCGCGGGGGCGGCGGCGGACACGGTGGGGACGTACTGCGTGAGCCCGGCCGCCACGAGTGCGGCGGCCCCGAGGACGGCCGCTCTCTTCTTGCCGCTGTTCATCTCTCAACCTCCGTACTGGGCAACGATTTTGGTGAAGTCGTACGGCTGTTGCGACACGCCGCTGCACGAGTCGCCGGGGCTTGTGCCCGAGCCGCAGTCGCGGTCACGGTTGACCGACCAGAAGGAGAACCGTGCGATGTGGTGCTCCTTGGCGTACGCGAGGATCGTCTCGAAGTCGCCCGTGGTGACGGTCTCGTCGGGCACGTCGGTCTTGCCGTTCATGGAGGAGACGCCGATGTGCCGGTACGCGTCGGCGTCGCTGTAGCCGTAGGCGCTCTTGACCGCGTTCTGCAGGCCCTCCATGGCGCTGACCGAGGCCTCGCCCATGGAACCGCTGTGGCCGCCGAAGTCGAACGGCATGATCACCCAGGCGTCGTTGTCGAGACCGGCGTCGGCGCCGCGCCGGATGAGGTCCTTGCCGGTGGCGTCGGGGCCCTGTGGGGTCGTGCCCATGGTCACGTAGGTGACGATCCCCGGGTTCTTCTCCTTCACGATCTTCAGGGCGTCGACGACCCGCTGGCGCACGGTCGCGTTGTTGAACTCGGTGTCCTCGATGTCGATGTCGAACGCCTTGAGGTCGTAGGCGTCGATGACCTTCTGGTAGGCGCCGGCGAGCGCGTCGGCGCTGGTGCACTTCTCGCCGAGCTTGGCGCCGCTCCAGCCGCCGA
Organism: Streptomyces sp. NPDC059037; assembly: GCF_042740015.1. Classification (NCBI taxonomy): domain Bacteria; kingdom Bacillati; phylum Actinomycetota; class Actinomycetes; order Kitasatosporales; family Streptomycetaceae; genus Streptomyces; species Streptomyces sp. NPDC059037. The sequence continues at coordinate 23,753 of NZ_JBHYIG010000118.1, read as the reverse complement.
CGGAGACGACGATGTCGCCGCCGGCGCCGCGTATGGAGTCGATGGCGGACTGGTCGGAGCCGCCCTTGAGGGGGCGGCTGCCGTCCCAGGCGGGGTTGCAGCCGCCGTCGGACAGGATGAAGGCGAGCGTGAACCATTTGACGCCGGTCGCGGCCATCACGTCGGTGGGCTGCTGCGGGTCGCCCCAGCCCAGGTACTCGTAGGGGGCGGCGTGGATGGTGCCGGGGGCTTTGGGCTGCGCCTGCGGGGGCGCGGCCGATGACTGGGCGGCCAGGGCGAGGGAGGCCGTCGTCGCGAGGACTCCGGCGGCGGCCACCGCGGTGACCGTTCTGTGGGGGGTGTGGGACATGGGGGGTGTGCTCTCCTTTGCGGTGTTAGGAAGGGTTCCTAACGGTCTGAGGTCGCGGGACGGCGTGCACGCCCCGCGCGAGGAAGGGGTTTGGGTTTACGTCTTCGGGTACGCCCGGTAGGCGAAGTCCGTCGGGCGGTCCCCCGCGCCGTCACTGGCGCCGTCGACGAGGGCGCGGACCGCCGCGTGGTCCGGCGAGCGGTGGCAGGCGGGGTCGGTGCGGGTGGCGTCGCCGGTCAGGGCGTACGCCTGGCAGCGGCAGCCCCCGAAGTCAACGGTGCGCAGCTCGCAGCTGCGGCAGGGGTCACGCATCCACGCCTCGCCGCGATAGCGGTTGAAGGCCGCCGACTCCCGCCAGATCCAGCCCAGTTGACGGTCCCGCACATTCGGCAGGTCTTCCTCTGCGAGCAGCTCACCGGCGGCCGGGCAGGGAAGCACCGTCCCGTCCGGGGTGACGGTCAGCGAGATGGCGCCCCAGCCGCCCATGCAGGGCTTGGCGATCCCGTCGACATAGTCGGGCGCCACCCACACCAGCTCCATGCGCCCCGCGAGCCGCTCCCGCCACCGCTCGACGCGTTCACGGGCGTACGCGACCTGTTCCCGCCCCGGAAGCAGCGCGCCCCTGTTCCGCAGCGCCCAGCCGTAGAACTGGGTGTTGGCCAGCTCGATACGGTCGGCGCCCCAGGCGAGCGCCAGCTCCACGAGCCCGTCGAGCGCGTCGAGATTGGCGCGGTGCAGCACGGCGTTGAGCCCGAGCGGCAGCCCGGCAGCCCGCACGAGCCGGGCAGCCCGCTCCTTGGCACCGAACGCCCGTACTCCCGCGATGAGTTGAGCGGCTGCGGGGTCGGCGTGCTGCACGGACAGCTGGACGCTGCGCAGCCCCGCGTCGACAAGTGCGCCGAGCCGACGCTCGTGCAGTCCGACTCCGCTGGTCACGAGCTGCGTGTGGATCCCGACGGAGTCGGCACCGCGCACGATCTCCACAAGGTCACGACGCAGGAGCGGCTCCCCACCGGACAGATGCGTCTGCACGACACCGATATCAGCGGCCTGCCGCATCACTTCGGCCCACTGCCCGGCAGTCAACTCCCTCCCGCGCTCGACCAGTTCGGTGGGATTGGAACAGTAGGCACAGCGCAGAGGGCACCCGTGGGTGAGCTCGGCGAGGAGGGCCCAGGGCGGCTCGATGGGGTGGGGGCTCGGGGGCGCGGACGTCGCGGGGCTCGGGGACTCGGGGGTGGCGGGGCTCGGGGGTGCAGGCGTGCCAGGGCTCGGGGGCTCGACGACGCCAGCGCTCGGGCGCGCGACAGCGCCAGAACTCGGACGCACAGTCGCACCAGCACTCGGGAGCTCGGGGGTGCCAGGACTCGGACGCGCAGCCGCACCAGTACTCCGGAGCTCGGCAGCTCCAACGCCCCGACGCGCAGCCGCACCAGCACTCGGGAGCCCGCTCGCCCCAGCGATCGGCGGATCGTCCCTCACCGCAGCCACCCCTCCGCCCGCAGTGCCGCGAGGAATCCCGGCACCTCGTCGGCCACCGGTGCGCCCGGATGCAGGCGTGCCAACTCGCCCACGATCTCCTCCACTTCACGCTTACCGTCGCACAGGCCCACCACACTCCCCGCGGACCCGCGCAGCACGACCACCCGCTCGGGCAGTACCAGCAGGTCGACTCCGCGCACCCGGTCGTGTCGCAGGGTCACGGAGCGGGCGAGCGCGGGTCGCCAGTCGTCGGCCATCAGCCGCGCCCCGGGCCGCGGTCGACCGCGTCCAGCAGTGTCCACAGGACGTCGCACTTGAAGCCGAGCGCGGCGACGGCCCGCTCCTGTTCCGGCCGTGTGCGCGCCCACTCCAGGACGAGGCCGAGCGCCTCCTGCCCGTCCCTGCCGCCCTGTTCCACCCGGGTGCGGAAGTACGCGAGGCCCTCCGCCTCGATCCACGGATAGTGCCGCTCGAACGCCTCGATCCTGGTCCGCATCAGGTCCGGCGCGGACAGCTCGGTGAGCGAGGCGGCGACGGCGTCCAGGGCAGGCCTGAGGCGGCAGAAATTGACGTACCCGTCGACCGCGAGCCGCACGCCGGGCAGCACGCTGGAGACGTCGAGCAGCACCTCGCGCCCGACGCCCGCGGCCTCGCCGAGCCGCAGCCAGCGCTCGATGCCGCCGTCGCCGTCCTTCTCCCCGTCGTGGTCCTGGATCCGCCGCACCCAGCCGCGCCGCAGCGCCGGATCGTCGAACTTGGCGAGAATCAGCGCGTCCTTGACGGGGATGTACCGCTGGTAGTGGAAGCGGTTCACGATCCAGCGGCGCAACTCGTCCCGGGTGAGGGTGCCTTCGTGCATGCGTACGTTGAAGGGGTGCCGGTCGTGGTACCGCTCGGCGGAGACGGCGCGCAGCCGTTCCGTGAACTCGCCGGGTGTCCAGGGAGCCGTCACAGTCATAGCTCGATCACCATCCGTTCCGCCGCGACTTCGATTCCCCGCTCCGCGAGGAGCTTGTGCTGCTCGGCGTGCGGATTCCCCAGGGGATTGGTGTTGTTGAGGTGGGTGTAGAGGCAGCGCCCCGGCAGCCGGGCGAGCCGGCGCGCGGTGCCGCCGGGCCCCGTGACGGGCAGATGCCCCATGCCGGTGGCGGTGCGGGTGGAGAAGCCGCAGCGCAGGGGCTCGTCGTCGTCCCAGAAGGTGCCGTCGACGATCACGAGGTCGGCGTCGCGCACGGCTTCGTCGAAGGCGTCGGACCAGACGGCGAGGGCGGGCGCGTACAGCAGGGTCCGGCCGGTACCGGAGTCGTGCAGACGCAACGCCACGGACCAACTATCGCCACCGGTCCCGGAGTTAAACGCATACCTGGGCCGCTTCCCGGACAGGGGCACGGCGCTGACACTCAATCCCCCGCCCCCCAACGAGCACCCGGCGGCGGTCAACTCCCGCCACCGCACATCCGTATAGGGCCCGAGGACGGCGTCGAGCCCCAGCCCCTCCCCCACCGCCTGCCGTACGGGAGCGGTGGCGAGGACCTCGAAGCCGGCGGCCGCTTCCCGGAAGCGGGCGATGCCGAGGGTGTGGTCGAGTTCGGCGTCGGTGAGCACGACACCGGCGATGGGAGTCTGCCGGGCTCCGGGGCCGGGACGCAGGTCAGGGCAGTCCTCGATCTGCTCGCCGATGTCGGGGGTGGCGTTGACGACGTACCAGCACCCCTCCGCCGCGCGCACGGCGAGCGAGGCATGCCGGCGGCGACGCTCCGGGTGGGCGCGTGCCCCGGAACATCCGGGGCACGCGCAGTTCCACTGGGGCAGCCCGCCGCCCGCCGCGGTGCCGAGCACCTGCAGCAGCATGGCGGCGGGGTTACCGGTCGGCGCGGCGGTACGCGGTCACTTCGAGCGCGGTCTCCACGACCTCGTACTCGGGGGTCTGCCATGCGGTGACGGCTTCTGCCGCCGGACGTTCCGTGGGGGTCTCGTGGTCATTCATACGTGGATCGCTGCCTTCCTGAAAGTGGGGGTTCAGGGTGGGGGGTCAGGGTGAGGGGTCAGGAGCGAAGGGAGCACCCAGTTCACCGGGCGTTCACATGAGTGTCCTGCGTTCAGTGATGTGCAATAGGGTCGCGGCATGACGGAACGCGGTCAATGGTGCGGACCAAAAAACGCCCGTACTTCACCCGGGAGTGGTCAAGGAATGCAGCACCGCACCTGATCGTTGACCATGGGAGTACCACCCGACGACTTAAGGATCGAGAGCTCGTGAGCAAGGTCCCCCCGATCATCCTGAACAATGGCGTCGAGATGCCGCAGCTCGGCTTCGGCGTCTGGCAGGTACCGGACGACGAGGCCGAGGTGGCCGTCACGACGGCACTGGAGGCCGGGTACCGCAGCATCGACACCGCGGCCATCTACGGCAACGAAGAGGGCACCGGCAAGGCCATCGCCGCTTCCGGCATCGCCCGTGCGGAGCTCTTCGTCACCACGAAGCTCTGGAACGCGGACCAGGGTTACGACGCCACGCTCCGCGCCTTCGACGCGTCGCTGGAGAAGCTGGGCCTCGACTATGTGGACCTGTACCTGATCCACTGGCCGCTGCCCTCCAAGAACCTCTACGTGGACACGTACAAGGCGTTCGAGAAGATCCAGGCCGACGGGCGCGCGAAGTCCATCGGCGTCTCGAACTTCGAGCCCGGCCACCTGGAGCGGCTGCTCGACGAGACGTCGATCATCCCGGCGGTCGACCAGATCGAGCTCCACCCCCACCTCCAGCAGCGCGCCGCCCGCGAGTACCACGCGGAGCAGGGCATCACCACGGAGGCCTGGTCCCCGCTGGGCCAGGGCAAGGGCCTCCTGGAGGTCCCCGCGATCGTCGCGATCGCCCAGAAGCACGCCCGCACGCCCGCACAGGTCGTCCTGCGCTGGCACATCCAGCTGGGCAACGTGGTGATCCCCAAGTCCGTGACGCCGTCGCGGATCAAGGAGAACATCGACGTCTTCAGCTTCGAGCTGGACCCCGAGGACATGGCGGCGATCAGCGCCCTGAACGAGGACCGGCGGCTCGGACCGGATCCGGCGACGTTCGACGTGGTCTGAGGTCACCCTGGGGCGCCTCCGTCCAGCACACGCCGGGCGCAGGCGCCCCTTTGCCGTCCCGCCCGCTGTTCGCGTCAACAGGTCTTCGTCAAGTCAGCAGGTCTTCGCCAAGTCAACAGGTCTTCGTCAACAGGTCTTTCGGTACTCGACAGTTGGCAGATAGGTCTGCCACTGCGCCCTGCTGAGCCCGCCTCTGGCACGCTCGCACACGGCGTCCGCCGCACGACCCGCCCCGATCGGCACCGAGCGGCTGGGGTTGTCCGCGGTCGCCACCCGGAGTTCCTCCCCGGCGAAACCGAGTCCCAGGACGGGGCCGTCCGTGCCGGGGTACTCGGCGCCCGCGAGGCGGGGGGTTTCGGTCTCCCAGACGCGTACGGTGCCGTTCTCTCCCCCCGCGGCGAGGTAGCGCCCGTCCTCGGAGAAGGACAGGACCGAGCCGAATGACTCCTCCGCCGTGCCCCACTCGTACGAGCCCGGAGAGAGCACACCCAGGGCCCGGCGGCCACGGGCGTCCCACAGGGTGATCTTGCCGCTGTCGTCGGCGACGGCGAGAAGGCGGCCGTCGGGGCTGTGGACGGCGGTGCTCAACGCGTCCTCGCCCCGCAGTGCCCGCGACGACCGCCCGGTCTCGAGGTCGGTCAGCACCCCGTCCAAGGTGAGGAGGGATCGGCCGTCGGGAGCCAGCGTTCCCAGCAGACCGCCGGTCCGCTGCCGCAAAGCCTTGGTTCGCGTGTCCCCCGTCACGTTCCAGACCTCGACGTGCCAGTCGTCGTTGTCGTGCTCACCCAGCGGCATGCCCGCGGCGACCACTCGCGTACCGCGCGACGGGACCGCCAGGCTCTCGACCAACGACGGGACGCGCGTACGGGACAACTCCTCGGCGTCCCTGATGTTCCACCGCCGCACCGTCGTGCCGCTGTCGCCCACGACCCCGTAGGCAAGAGCCCGGCTGTCCGGGGAGAAGGCCCACGGCTGGTCCGTCCCGCAGTCCGCGCAAGCCGGGCCGGGCAGCGACGCCGACACCGCACCGCTCCGCGCGTCGCGCAGCCTGAACTTCCCTTCGCTGCCACGGCCTTCGACCGTGACGAGGGTGCGCCCGTCCGGGCTGAAGCGCGCGGATGTCAGCGGCTGGTTCCGACGCTGCACGGACAGGGCCGCACGAATGTCGAGGGTGCGTACGACTTCGGAGCTGGCCTGGTAGCGGATCACACCCGCTGCCGTATCCACGCTCAGGTCGCTGGCTCCGCGGTCCCGCACCGGATGTCGCAGGAGCGGCGTGCCGGGTGAATCGGTCTTCCACAGCGTGATGTCCCCGTCGGCCATGACCGCCGCGACCGTCCCGTCGTCGTCGAAGTCCACACTTCCCTCGGAATCTTCGGGCAGCTTGATCTTCGGGCGCTCCCGGCCGGTCGTCGGCTCCCAGGTGCGCATGCCGCTCCCCATGGAGAAGGAGAGCGCCCGGCTGTCCGGAGTGAAGGTCAACTCAGGTGCTCCGCAGGCCTGTTCATCCACATCGCGCGGCCAGGTCCTGGGCGCGTACCGCCCCTTCGCGACGTCCCGCACGGAGAGCCTGCCGCCCGCCGAACAGGTCGCGAGCAGCCGGTCATCGGGGCTGAGCGCCGGAGCGGGACTCTCCGTGTCCCTGCCCCGGATCTCGTCGAGAAGCTTGTGCCTTCGTATGTCCCACACCTGGACCGTGGCACCATCGCCGACCCTCGTGCGGATGACGAAGGTCCGGCCGCGCGGCCCGAACCAACCGTCCGAGTCCCCCGTCCCCAAGCGTGGGCCGACCGCCCGGTTCCGGACCAGGTCCCACACCAGTACGCCGCCCCTGCCGTGCTGCGCGATCATGCGCCCGTCGGGGCTGACGTCCATGGTGTTCTCGTGGACACCGGGCCGGGACGTCGTACCGATGCGGCGGTGGCCGCGCACGTCCCACCGCACCACACGGTCACGGTCGATCGCCGTCAGCGTGCGCCCGTCCGCGCTCAGCCAGCGCGGCGCGTTCGGCGCGGTGCTGTTGTCGGGGACGGCGAACGAGTCCTGCTCCCGCCACGCGCCGGCGGCACGCACCGCCTCGCGCGTCTCCGGCAGATCCGCGACGCGCCAGGCAGCCACACTCAGCCGCATCGCGGTCACCGGATCCGAAAGCCGCAACGTCTGCGCGACGCCGACGATCCGCCGCGCCTGGGCCTCGGCCCGCTGCCGCTCCCCGTTCCTGTTCTGCTGCCAGGCGGCCACGCCCGCGACCACGGCGAGGCAGAGCAGTACGGCGAGGCCGGAGACGAGCGCCCGCGTCCGCCGCGCGGCGCGTGCCTTCGCGCGTATGTCGTGGTCGTGGGCGTCGACTCCGGCGCGGAGGAAATCCCTTTCCAGGTCGGTCAGTTCGAGAGCGGCGAGTTCCGGGGAGTCGGAGGAGTCGGAGGCGTCGGAGGCGTCGGAGGCTCCCGGACCGAACGCCTCCCGCGCCGCCGTCAGCCTCGTCCCCCGGTACACGGCCCCCGCGTCCCGGCCAAGCTCCTGCCACGTCACGGCCGCCTCGGTCAGCGCCCGGTGCAGCCGCAGCCGGTCGCGGTCCGCGTCGACCCACCCGCGGAGCCTCGGCCACGCGCCGATCAGGGCTTCATGGGCGAGGTCGACCGTCGTTCCGTCGACGGTGAGCAGCCGCGCGGCGACCAGGCGTTCCAGTACGTCGTCGCAGCCGGGCGGGAGTTCGGCGCGGTCGACGGGGCGGCGGGTGTCCTGCGTGCCGTCGCCCGGCGCGACCATGCGCAGGAGCAGCCGACGGGCCGTCGCGGCCTCCGTGGCCGTCAGCCGCCCGAAGACTTCCTCCGCGGTGTGCGCGATGGCGCCCCGTACGCCGCCGATCGCCTCGTACGCCGCCTCTGTCAGTGTCTTGCCGCTGCGCCGCCGCCACACTTCGCGGAGCGCGTGCGCCATCAGCGGAAGGCCGCCCGGCTCGTCCGCCACGTCGGCCACGATCCGGGCCGTCAACGTCCGCTCCACGACGAGCCGTTCGGCCGCCGCTGGCCTGACGATGGCCTCGCGCAGTCGACTCGGCGACATGGGGCCGACGAGGATGTTGGCGTCCCCCAGCGCATCGGCCAGGGGGCCGTGTTCGGCGCAGCGGCCGTAGAAGTCGGCGCGGACGGCGACGATCACGCGCAGGCGGCTGCCGGGGGCGCGGGCCATGAGCAGCCGGTCCAGGAATTCCGTCCGTTCCGCCGGGGAGTGGCAGAGCGAGAAGATCTCCTCGAACTGGTCGATCACGAGGAGCGTGTCGCCGGAGCCGTCGGCGGGCGTCAGCAGGGCCCGGTGGGTTCGGGCCGGGCGGTCCCCCGGGGTGAGAATGCGAATCGCGGCCGGGCGCCGGGCATCGGCGGACTCCCGTAACGCCGGTATGAGCCCGGCCCTCAGCAGCGACGACTTGCCGCTGCCGGAGGCACCGATCACCGCCGCCAGGCGTCGCCGCGAGGTGAGCCGCACCAGCTCGTCCACGAGGTCGCCGCGGCCATGGAAGCGGGCCTGGTCGTCGGCACCGAATCTGGCGAGCCCGGGATAGGGGGACTCGCCCTCGCCCGTGTCCCGTTCGGCGTCTTCGGCGACCGCTTCGTACCAGCGCCGCTCCCACTCCTGGGGGTCCCCGTCGCACACGGACACATAGGCGAGCAGCACGGGCAGCGTCGGCAGCCGCTCTCCCGCGGCGGCCGCGGAGAGCGTGGGAGCGGAGTACACGACGCGCTGGGCCATCGCCCGGTAAGTCGGGCTGCCCGCGTCGACGCGGAGCTTGCGGAGTTCGTACGCGAACCGCTGGACCGGGCCGGCCGTCGGCTCAAGCGGCTTCTCCCGACGCCCCATCCCCTGCCCCTCCCAGCCCCCTCTGGTCAAGATCCGAGACCACGTTAGCAATTGATCGGTGCGGCGAAACAGGGCTGCCAATCAATCCGCGCGCCGCTGAACTCGGCTTTCCGGTCCCGTTCTTGGGCCCGGATCCGCACAGCCGACCGCACACGCACGGGGAGCCCACCATCGCCACCACCACTCGGTCCAGCCTTTCCGATCCGCCACAAGCGGTCGAACGCAAGGCGGAGCACGCCGTTCAACTCATTCATCGCACGCGGTGGTTGCCCGCCGTCCTGCCAGGCGTGCTGCTGACTCTCGCCCTGGGCCTCTGGGGCGTACGCCGCGGCGGAAGCATGTGGCGGGACGAAGCGGTCACATACGACGTCGCGCACCGCGGCCTGTCGGACCTCTGGCACACGCTGGGGAACGCGGACGCCGTCCACGGGCTCTACTACCTGCTGATGTACGGCCTCTACGGGATCTGTGAACTCTTCGGCCGTGCCGACCCGCTGCTCGTGATGCGGATCCCGTCCCTGCTCGCGATGAGCGTGGCCACCGCCGGTGTGGCGATGCTCGGGCGGCACCTCGCCGGTCCGCGGGCCGGGCTGCTCGCCGGTGTCGTGTTCGCGGTGATCCCCTCGATCCAGCGTTTCGCACAGGAGGGCCGTTCGTACGCGATGGTGTGCGCCCTTGTCGTCTGGTCGACGTACGTGCTGGTGCGCGCGGCATCGGCCGACGGACGCCGGGCGCGCCGCCTGTGGCGCTGGTACGGCGCGCTGATGCTGGTGACGTGCCTGCTGCACGAGTTCGCGGTGTTCGCGCTGCCCGCGCACGCTCTGACGGTGCCGTGGACCGCGCGCCGGCCGTGGGCCCGGGCCGCGGCGGTCGTGGTCACGGGTCTCGCGCCGCTCGCCGTGCTGAGCCAGCGGCAGAAGGAACAGGTGGGGTGGCTCCACGTCGACCTGAGCCAGTACGCCGGAGCCACCGGCCTGTGCGTGGCCGGGGCGCTCTGCGCGGCGCTCCTCGGCAGGCTCGGCGGGCGGGCGGCGGATGCGGGGCGGCCGATCGGGCTGCGTCGGCCCGCCCTGGCGCTGCTCGTCGCCCCCACGCTCGCGCTGCTGCTCATCGCCCCGGTCAAGCCGCTCTACGCGGACCGTTACGTCCTGTACGGCATCGCCGGGCTCGCGCTGCTCATCGGGGCGCTCCTCGACCAGCTGTCGCGCGGCGGACGCCGGCGGACCACCGTAGCCGTGGTCACCGCCGCTGCCGCGCTGATCGCGCTGGCCCCCTACAGCGTGCATCTGCGTACTCCGGACAGCCGCCTCGACAACACGGCAGCGGTCACGCAGGCCATTCAGGACGCCGGGAGCGAGGGCGACGCCGTGCTCTACATGCCGCTGCGCCGCCGGGTCTGGTCCCTGCCGCACCCGCGGGCCGTCGCGGGGCTCGACGATCTCGCCCTCGACCGGCGTCCCGCCGCTTCGCACACCTTGTACGGCACCGAGGTCGGCGCCGATGTCATCCGGGCCCGGATGCTCACGCGGACCCGGATCGTCTTCGTCACCGACCCCTCGCGCGATCCCGTCGACCAGATCCCGCGGGAGACCGTGAAACGAGACGTCCTGAAGGACCACTTCGAGCAATGCCACACCCGCAGCGCCAGGGGCTGGCGCGTCACCCTGTACGCCCGCCCCGGCCACTGCCCCCGCTAGCCCTTGACCCCCACATGCACCGTCTGCACGGACAGCAGGAACACATCCGGCCGGTGGTGCAGGCTCCGTTCGTCGTTCTCGTCCAGGAGGCGGTCGACCGTGGTGAGGTCGTCGGCGTCGAGGGTCTCCGCGTGCATCTCCCGGCGGCGGGTGAGTTCGCCGATGAGGTGGGTGCGGGCGTCGGCGGGCAGGGGGGCCGGGAGGTCGAGGAGGAAGGAGCGGGTGCCCGCGTGGCGCAGGCCCGCCTCGGTCAGGAGCGCGGGCCAGTCCTCCGTGACCGACTTCGCGCCCGGCAGGTCCGCGCGCATCTGCGTGAACCACTTCTCGTCGGCCAGGTCGAAGCGGGTCTGCAGGCCGGGGCGGCCGAAGCCGATGTCGCGGGGAAGACTGCGGGGATTGAGACCGCCTTCGAGGAGGGCAAGGGCGCCGTCCGGCGCCAGGCGGTCCGTGAGCGCGGCGAGCGCCGCCTGCTGGTCGCCCACGTGGTGCAGGGCGCGGCCGATCCAGAGGAGGTCGGCGGGCGGCAGTTCGCCGATGCCCTCGGGCAGTTCCGCCCTGCGGGTGCTTACGCGGTCCGTCAGGCCCTCGCGGGCGGCGCGTGCCCTGGCCCGCTCCAGGAGCGGCTCCGCCGGGTCCACGGTGATCACATCGGCCTTGGGGAAGACCTCGGCGAGCAGGAAGGAGATGCTGCCGGAGCCGCCGCCGACGTCCGCGATCAGGGAAGGCTCCGGCTGCCAGCCGCGCAGCCACGCGGCGATCTCGCGGTTCTGCGGCGCGGCGAGCTCCGCCTGCCGCTCCAGCATGGGGCCCATGGCCGCCCAGTCGATGTCGTCGTGGTGGTGGCCGTGGCCGTGGCCGTGCCGGTGAGTGTCGTCGTGGTCGTGGGCCATCTTCGCTGCCGCCGCCTTCGGTGTGCTCAGGGGTGGGTGGGATCGCTCCCCAGCCTGCGCTTCGGGGCGCCTGCCGCCAAGCAGCCTTGCCGTTTCAGCAAACCCCGGTACGGATTCAGTGGTACGGATTCATGGGGCGGACGGCGCTGGTTCCTTGCGGAACGACAGGAGCGTGAACTCCGGGTCGGCGCGCGGGACTTCCTGGTCCGGCAGCTCCGCGAGACGGGCCGCGAACCGTGCGGTCAGGGGCGAGTCCGGGGCCAGCATGGTGAACCAGCCCCGGTACAGGTCATCGACGGTGCCGCGCGGCGAGCGCCCCTGGCCGTGCCCGCGGAACCGGGCCCGCCCCTCCCCCGTCAGGCCGTGCGCCGCCGCGTGCGAGCGCACCGTGTCCGCGCGGTCGGGGGCGGTGCGCACCGGACGTCCGGCGAGCACGGCGTCGATGTCGCTGCCCACGTCGTGCGCGGCGGCCTTGTCGACGGTCGTGACATAGACGCCGCCGGGCCGCAGCACCCGAGCGCACTCGGCGACGACCACGGCCGTCTCCTCGGGCCCTGGCAGCAGATGCAGCAGCCAGACCGTGCTCACGGCGTCGAACGAGGCGTCGGGGAAGGGCAGTTGACGGCTGTCCCCGAGCACCACGGATCCCGGGACCCGCGCCGCCGCCATCCGCGCCATGCCGTCCGCCGCGTCCACGCCGGTCACCCGCAGGCCAGGACGGGAAAGGCGCCGGGTGACCAGGCCCGTGCCGCAGGCCACGTCCAGCAAAGTACGGGTCTGGGAAGGCACCAGGCCCAGGACCGCTGCGGCAGCGGCCGCGGCGCGTGGCTCACCGCCGCGCGACGCGTCATAGCGGTCTGCTTCCTTGCCGTAGTCCAGCATCGGCATTCAGGCCGCCCCGTGACCCGGCGCCAACTCCTCGACCCTGCGGGCCAGTTCGAAGTCGAGGCCGGTGATCGCGCCGCCCGCGCTGTGGGTGTTCACGGAGAGGGCGACGGAGTTGTAGCCGAGCGTCAGGTCGGAGTGGTGGCCGAGCTCCTCCTGGATCTGCGCGATGTGCACGACCATCGCGGCGGCCGCGAAGTGCGAGCCGAGGCGGTAGGAGCGGGTGATCCGGTCGCCGTCGAGGGACCAGCCGGGAAGCTCGGCGAGCCGTTCCTCGACCTCCTTCTGTGACAGCGGTTCGACAGGCATGGCCGCGCTCCTTCCGGGTCGGGCTCCGGGTCGTACCGCGTACGGTGCACGACCCCGGGACCGGCGAATGTACGTACGTTTCTCACCCTGCCACAGCACGCGGCCGCCCGCCCTGGCCCCGAGCGCCGTCCGGCCGCGGCTGACGCCGGCGACAGCCCCGGTCGGCCCGTACCCTCCGGAGCGTGTCGGACCCATCGATTACCGTCTGAGTATGACAACTGCCGCGCCCGCACAGGCGAATCCCACCTCCGGAGTCGGTCCCCTGCTGCGCGGCTGGCGCGAGCGGCGCAAGGTCAGCCAGCTGGAGCTTGCCCTGCGCGCGGACTCGTCGGCGCGGCACATCAGCTTCATCGAGACGGGCAGGTCACGGCCGAGCGAGGAGACCCTGCTGCGTCTCGCCGACCACCTCGACGTGCCGATGCGGGACCGCAACTCCCTGCTCCTGGCGGCCGGTTACGCCCCTCGCTTCCGGCAGACTCCCCTCGACGACCCGTCGATGGGCCCGCTGCGCGAGGGCCTGGAACAGCTCCTGACCGGCTACGAGCCCTATCCGGCCCTGGTCGTCGACGCTACGTACGACGTGATCACGGCCAACCGCAGCCTGGCGATGCTCCTCGAAGGCGTCCCGGAGCACCTCCTGGCACCGCCCCTGAACGCGATGCGGCTCACCCTCCACCCCGAGGGTCTCGCGCCCCGGATCCGCAATCTGCGGGAGTGGCGGGGGCATCTGCTGCACCAGATGGAGCGGCAGATCGCCCTGCAGCGCTCGGACGCGCTGCGCGCGGTGTACGAGGAGGTGGCCGCCTACCCGGTGGCGGATCCGGGGGTGGACGCCTTCGAGGCCGGCACGGACGTGCCCTACTTCGCGCTGCCCCTGCGGGTCGAGCACGACGGGCACGTCCTCTCCTTCATCTCGTCGATCTCCACGTTCAACACCCCCATGGACGTGACGGTCGCCGAGCTGGCCATCGAGACGCTGCTCCCGGCCGACCCGGCGACGGTCAAATATCTGCAGACCCACCAGCCCTAGCGGCCGGGGCCCGCCGCCCGCAGCGCCGCGTACTGCAGCATCGCGAATCCGCCGACCGTCACGGCCTGCAGCACGGTCCACACGGCCCCCGCCGTACTGGGCGAGAGCCATATGACGAGCGCGACGACGCTGAGCACCGCCCAGGCCGTGTTGGCCTCGACCACCGCCCGGACGGGCAGCGACGGCGGACTCTTGCGGGCGGCGAGGAAGCCGACGGCCGCCCCGTAGCCGGTGAGGAAGACGCCGAGTCCGAGCAGCAGCCCGGTGTCGACGCCGAGGAAGCGCCCGAGCGGGCCCGCGGCGACGGCGTACGCGATGCCGTTCGCGGTGGTCACGACCGCGTCCAGGGCGAGGAAGCGGCGCAGCATCGTCTTCGGGTCGGTCGTGCGGGCGAGGGCGGTGAGGGCGTATGCGGACATGACGGGTCGGCCTCCAAGCAGGGGGAGAGCGGGGCAAGGAACCCGGGTCCCGGTCCGGAGTGCGCCGGACCGGGCCCGGTGGCATCACTGTGGCGTGCCCGCGCCGGCCGGTCGATTACGTCCGGGGTAATGCCCGGCCGTCCGCGGACAACCCGTACGGCGGCGGCAGACAGGTGTCCCGTACCACCCGCACCTAGGTTCGTTGAAAGGCAGACCTAGGGAGCTCCAGGGTGACTGAGACGACCGAGCCCGCCGCGGCGCTGCTGCGCGCGGGAAAGTTCTTCCGCCGCGGCACCGCCGCCCCCGACCTGCACAGCGTGGCGCTGACCGGCGGCAGGGACGCGGACGCCTTCTACCGCGACCGGTGGAGCCACGACAAGGTCGTGAACTCGACGCACGGCGTGAACTGCACCGGCTCCTGCCGCTGGAAGGTGTACGTCAAGGACGGCATCATCACCTGGGAGACCCAGCAGACCGACTACCCGTCCGTCGGCCCCGACCGCCCCGAGTACGAGCCCCGCGGCTGCCCCCGCGGCGCGGCCTTCTCCTGGTACACGTACTCGCCGACGCGCGTCCGCTACCCGTATCTGCGCGGCGTCCTCCTGGAGATGTACCGCGAGGCCAAGTCCCGGCTGAAGGATCCGGTCCTCGCGTGGGCGGACGTCCAGGACGATCCCGAGCGCCGCCGCACCTATCAACAGGCGCGCGGCAAGGGCGGGTTGGTGCGGGCCACGTGGGACGAGGCCGTCGAGATCATCGCGGCGGCGCACGTCCACACCATCAAGAAGTACGGCCCCGACCGCGTCGCCGGCTTCTCCCCCATCCCCGCGATGTCGATGGTGTCGCACGCGGCGGGCGCCCGCTTCATGTCGCTGATCGGCGCCCCGATGCTCTCCTTCTACGACTGGTACGCGGACCTTCCGGTGGCTTCGCCACAGGTGTTCGGCGACCAGACCGACGTGCCGGAGTCGGGCGACTGGTGGGACGCCGCGTATCTGATGATGTGGGGCTCGAACGTCCCCGTCACGCGCACCCCCGACGCGCACTGGATGGCCGAGGCGCGCTACCGGGGCCAGAAGGTCGTGGTCGTCGCGCCGGACTACGCCGACAACGCCAAGTTCGCCGACGAGTGGCTGCATCCGCACCCCGGCACGGACGGCGCCCTGGCGATCGCGATGGGGCACGTGATCCTCAAGGAGTTCTTCGTCGACCGGCAGACGGAGTTCTTCAGCGACTACGTCCGCAAGTTCACCGACCTGCCGTTCCTGGTGACGCTGACCGAGCGCGAGGGTGCGTTCGTCCCTTCGAAGTTCCTGCGCGCCACGGACCTGGGCGAGCGCGGTGAGGGCGGCGACTGGAAGACGGCCGTCCTGGACGAGAACACCGGGCAGCCCGCCGTGCCCAACGGCTCGCTCGGCTTCCGCTGGACCGACTCGGGCAAGGGCAAGTGGAATCTGGAGCTCGGCTCCATCAAGCCGCAGCTCTCCCTGCACGGCTCGGACGTCGCTGCGGGCGTCGAGGTGCTCCTGCCGCGCTTCGACACCGAGGGCGGCACGCACGGCCAGGGCCGCGGCGAGGTCGTCCGCCGCGGCGTGCCCGCCACGCGGCTCGGCGGGCAGGACGGGCCGCTGGTCACGACGGTCTTCGACCTGCTGCTCGCGCAGTACGGCGTGGGGCGCGAGGGCCTTCCGGGTGAGTGGCCTTCTACGTACGAGGACGAAGACGCGCCCGGCACCCCTGCCTGGCAGGAGGCGCACACCTCGGTGCCGGCCGCGAAGGCGGTGAAGATCGCGCGGGAGTTCGCGAGGACCGCGGAGCAGTCGCGCGGCCGCTGCATGATCCTGATGGGGGCGGGGACCAACCACTGGTTCCACTCCGAGACGATCTACCGGTCGTTCCTCGCGCTGCTCCAGCTGACCGGCTGCCAGGGCCGCAACGGCGGCGGCTGGGCGCACTATGTGGGCCAGGAGAAGTGCCGTCCTGCGACCGGCTGGGCGACGCTGGCCGGTGCCAACGACTGGAGCAGGCCGCCGCGGCAGATGATCGGCGCCGCGTACTGGTTCCTCAACACCGACCAGTGGCGCTACGACAGGTTCGCGGCGGACGTCCTCGCATCGCCGCTGGGCGAGGGCCGGTTCGCGGGGATGACGGGCGCGGACTGTCTGGCGCTTTCGGCGCGCACCGGCTGGATGCCGTCGTATCCGACGTTCGACCGCAACTCCCTTGAGCTGGGCGAGACTTCGGACGATCCCGTGGCCAACGTGGTCGACGAGCTCAAGGCGGGCTCGCTCAAGTTCGCCTGCGAGGACCCGGACGCACCGGAGAACTGGCCGCGCGTCCTGACCCTGTGGCGCGCCAATCTGCTCGGTTCGTCGGCGAAGGGCGCCGAGTACTTCACCAAGCATCTGCTCGGCACGCACTCCTCGCTGCGTGCGGAGGAAGCCGCCCCGAACGAGCGTCCCTCGACCGTCACTTGGCGGGACGAGGCACCCGAGGGGAAGCTCGATCTGCTCGTCTCGCTCGACTTCCGGCAGACGTCGTCGACGCTGCTCTCGGACGTGGTCCTGCCCGCGGCCACCTGGTACGAGAAGCACGACCTGTCGACGACCGACATGCACCCGTACGTGCACTCCTTCACCCCGGCCGTCGACCCGCCCTGGCAGGCCCGCACCGACTTCGACATCTTCAAGGCGATCGCGGAACGGCTCAGCGAGCTTTCCGTGGACCATCTCGGCGTACGCAAGGACGTCGTCGCCACCGCGCTCCAGCACGACACGCCGGGCGAGACGGCCCAGCCCGGCGGGATCGTCCTCGACTGGCGCAAGGGCGAGTGCGAGGCGGTGCCGGGGAAGACGATGCCGAACCTGGCGGTGGTGGAGCGCGACTACACCGCCATCGGCGCCAAGTTCGCCTCGCTCGGCCCGCTGGTGGAGAAACTGGGCCTTCCGGTCAAGGGCATCGCGTTCCAACCCGACCAGGAGGTTGAGGAGTTGAGGGAACGCAACGGCGTCGTGCGCGGCGGACCCGCCGACGGCCGCCCCGCCCTTGACACGGCGATCAAGGCGGCCAACACGATCCTCGCCCTGTCCGGCACGACCAACGGACGCCTGGCCACCCAGGGCTTCCACACCCTGGAGGCGCGCACGGGCCAGGAGATGGCGCACCTCGCCGCCGAGCACGAGGGCAAGCGCATCACGTACGCCGACACACAGGCCGCGCCGGTGCCGGTGATCACGTCGCCGGAGTGGAGCGGCAGCGAGTCCGGCGGCCGCCGGTACACGGCCTTCACGCTCAACACCGAGCATCTGAAGCCCTGGCACACCCTCACCGGCCGCCAGCACTTCTTCATCGACCACGACTGGATGCATGAACTCGGCGAGGCGATGCCCGTCTACCGGCCGCCCCTGGACATGAACCGCCTCTTCGGAGAACCACGCCTCGGCCCGGACGGCGAGAAGGAAGTGACGGTCCGTTACCTCACCCCGCACAACAAGTGGTCGATCCACTCCGAGTACCAGGACAACCTCTTCATGCTGTCGCTGTCACGCGGTGGCCAGTCCATCTGGATGGCCCCGCAGGACGCGGACGCGATCGGCGTCAAGGACAACGACTGGATCGAGGCGGTCAACCGGAACGGTGTGGTGGTGGCACGCGCGATCGTCTCGCACCGGATGCCGGCCGGGACGGTCTATATGCACCACGCGCAGGAGCGCACGGTGAACGTCCCCAAGACGGAGACCACCGGCAAACGCGGCGGCATCCACAACTCCCTGACCCGCCTCATCCTCAAGCCGTCCCATCTCATCGGCGGATACGCGCAGTTGTCGTGGGCGTTCAACTACCTCGGCCCGACGGGCAATCAGCGCGACGAAGTCACGGTCATCCGCCGCCGATCGCAGAAGGTGGAGTACTGACATGAGGGTCATGGCTCAGATCGCGATGGTGATGAACCTCGACAAGTGCATCGGGTGCCACACCTGCTCCGTCACCTGCAAGCAGGCATGGACCAACCGCGACGGCATGGAGTACGTCTGGTTCAACAACGTCGAGACCCGTCCGGGGCAGGGCTATCCGCGCCGCTACGAGGACCAGGAGAAGTGGCGCGGCGGCTGGGAGCTGAACAAGCGGGGCGCCCTGAAGCTGAAGAACGGCGGCCGGATCAAATCCCTCCTGGAGATCTTCTCCAACCCCAAGCTGCCGGAGATCAAGGACTACTACGAGCCCTGGACGTACGAGTACAAGAACCTCACCGACGCCCCGCTGGGCGACGACTACCCGGTCGCCGAGCCGCGCTCCCTGATCAGCGGCAAACCCATGAAGATCGAGTGGTCGTCGAACTGGGACGACAACCTCGGCGGCGCGACGCAGTACGGCGACCTCGACCCGATGGTGCAGAAGACCCGCCAACAGGCCGCGGAGAAGGTGAAGTTCGCCTTCGAGCAGACCTTCATGTTCTATCTGCCGCGCATCTGCGAGCACTGCCTCAACCCGGCGTGCGTGGCGTCCTGCCCGTCCGGCGCGATGTACAAGCGCGAGGAGGACGGGATCGTCCTCGTCGACCAGGACCACTGCCGGGGCTGGCGCAAGTGCGTGACCGGCTGCCCGTACAAGAAGGTGTACTTCAACCACCGCACCGGCAAGGCCGAGAAGTGCACGCTGTGCTACCCGCGCCTGGAGGTGGGACTGCCCACCGTCTGCTCGGAGACCTGCGTGGGCCGGCTCCGCTACCTCGGAGTGATTCTGTACGACGCGGACAAGGTGACGGCGGCGGCCTCGGAACCCGATGAACACAAGCTGTACGAGGCTCAGTTGGGCGTCTTTCTCGACCCGGACGACCCGGACGTGCGCCGGGACGCCGAGCGGGCCGGGATCTCGTACGACTGGATCGAGGCGGCGCGCCGCTCCCCCGTGCACGCGCTGATCAGCAAGTACAAGGTGGCGCTTCCGCTGCATCCGGAGTACCGGACGATGCCGATGGTCTGGTACATCCCGCCGCTCTCACCGGTGGTGGACGCGCTCAGCGAGACCGGCCACGACGGCGAGGACCTGGACAACCTCTTCGGGGCGATCGACACGCTGCGCATCCCGCTCGAATACCTGGCGGAGATCTTCACGGCCGGTGACGTGGGCCCGGTGCGGGCCTCCCTTGAGAAGCTCGCCGCGATGCGGGCGCACATGCGGGCCATCAACCTCGGGGAACGGCCGGAGAGTTCGGTCGCCGAGGCCGTGGGCATGAAGGGCCCGGAGATCGAGGAGATGTACCGGCTGCTCGCCATCGCCAAGTACGAGGACCGCTATGTCATCCCGACCGCGGCCGTCGCGGACGCGCAGCGCCTGGAGGAGTCGGCGCTCCCGGACTCCTGCAGCCTCGACTACGAGGAGGGACCCGGCATGGGCGGTGACGGGCCGTTCGGCCAGGACTCGGGCCGCAAGCAGTTGCCGCTGGTCACCATCGAGAACTTCCACGCGCTGCGCAGCCGGCAGACCGCCGACGAACAGCCCACCGCCGCCCGGGAGGACGAGCTGTGAGGAGCGACCACGCCGTGCTCTACCAGGCCGCGGCGCACTGCCTCGGCTATCCGGACGCCGAGTTCCACGAGCGGCTGCCCCTGCTCACGGCGGCGGCGCCCCCGGCGCTCGGCGGCTTCCTTGCGCACGCGGCCGCCACGGACCCGCGCGAGCTCGCGGCACACTACGTCCAGGTCTTCGACTTCAAGAACCGGCACAGCCTGTACCTGAGCTGGTGGCGCGACGGCGACACCCGGCGGCGCGGCATGTCCCTGGTGCGCTTCAAGGAGGTCTACCGCGCGCACGGCATGGAGTTCACCGGCGAGGAGCTGCCGGACTTCCTGCCCGCCGTCCTGGAGTTCTCCGCGCACGCCGGCCCGCTGCTCCTTGAGGACCACCGCAGCGGTCTTGAGCTGCTGCGGCTCGCGCTGAGCGACTTCGGCACGCCGTACGCGGAGGTCGTCGACGCGGTGTGCGCGACGCTGCCCGGGCCCTCGCCCAAGGACCGCGCCGGGGCGCTCGCGCTCGCCCGCTCCGGGCCGCCCCGCGAGGACGTCGGCCTGGAACCCTTCGCACTCATCGGGGAGCGAACCTCATGAAGACCCTGCTGTGGGGCGTGCTCCCCTACGTCGCCTTCGTCCTGCTCGTCGCGGGGATCATCTGGCGCCACCGCTACGACAAGTTCGGCTGGACGACGCGTTCTTCACAGGTGTACGAGTCGAAGCTCCTCAACGTCGCGTCGCCGATGTTCCACTACGGCATCCTCTTCGTGCTCGTGGGCCACCTGGTCGGCCTGTTCGTCCCCGAGTCGTGGACGGAGAAGGCGGGGGTCAAGGAGCACACGTATCACTTGTTCTCGCTGTACGGGGGCACGGCAGCCGGGATCCTGCTGGTGCTCGGCATCCTGCTGCTGCTCTATCGGCGGCGTACGAACACGCCGGTGTTCCGGGCGACGACCGCCAACGACAAGTTGATGTACGCGGTGCTGCTCGCGGCGATCGTCCTCGGCATGGTGGCGAAGCTGACGCACGCCTCGGGCGACGGCTACAACTACCGCGAGTCGATCGCGCCGTGGGCCCGCAGCCTGTTCCGGCTGCAGCCGGACACGGATCTGATGGCGGGAGTCCCCGTCCTCTACCGGATTCACGCGGTGGTGGGCATGGCCCTGATCGCCCTGATCCCGTTCACCCGCCTCGTCCACATGTTCAGCGCACCGGTCCAGTATCTCTTCCGGCCGTACGTGGTGTACCGGAGCAAGGATCCGGGGAGGGTGGGGGCGCGTCCTGAGCGGCGGGGGTGGGAGAAGACGGGTTCTTGATCCCCACCCCCCTTCCCGAAACCAGAGGGCTCGGCTACTGCTCCTCCCCCTTCCCCGGCTTCTCCTCGTCCACGATCTCCGCGTCCACCACGCCCTCCTCGCCTGAGGGCTCCCCCGTGGCGTTCTGGGCATCCCCGCCCGCGTACATGGCCTGGCCCATCTTCTGGCTCACCGTTGCCAGTTTCTCCGCGCCCGTGCGGAGGGCTGCCGTGTCGTCGGGCTTGTCCTTGAGGAGGGTTTTCAACTCGGCTGCGGCCGCCTCCACTTCGGTCTTTGTGCCCGCGGGGATCCGTTCCTCGTTCTCGCGGAGGAAACGCTCCGTCTGGTACACCAGCTGCTCCGCCTGGTTGCGCGTCTCCGCCGCCTCCCTGCGCCTGCGGTCCTCCTCCGCGTGTTCCTCCGCCTCCCTGACCATGCGGTTGATGTCGTCCTTGGGCAGGGCGGAGCCGCCGGTCACCGTCATGCGCTGCTCGCGGCCCGTCGCCTCGTCCTTCGCCGAGACATGCATGATTCCGTTGGCGTCGATGTCGAAGGTGACCTCGATCTTGGGGACACCGCGCGGGGCGGGCGGCAGGCCCGTCAGGTCGAAGACGCCCAGCTTCTTGTTGTACGCGGCGATCTCCCGCTCCCCCTGGAAGACCTGGATGCCGACCGACGGCTGGTTGTCCTCGGCGGTGGAGAAGGTCTCCGAACGGCGGGTGGGAATGGTCGTGTTGCGTTCGATGAGGGTCGTCATGATGCCGCCCTTGGTCTCGATGCCGAGGGACAGCGGCGTCACGTCCAGGAGGAGTACGTCCTTGACGTCACCGCGGATCACCCCCGCCTGGAGCGTCGCGCCGAGCGCCACCACCTCGTCGGGGTTGACCCCCTTGTGCGGCTCGCGCCCCGTGAGTTCCTTGACCAGCTCCGTCACCGCAGGCATCCGCGTCGAACCGCCGACCAGGATCACATGGTCGACGGCGGACAGCTTCACGCCCGCGTCCTTCACCGCCTGGTGGAAGGGACCCCGGCAGCGTTCGAGCAAGTCGGCGGTGAGCTCCTGGAACTGAGCACGGGTCAGCCTCTCCGCCAGATGCAGCGGGCCGTCCGCCGACGCCGTCACGTACGGAAGGTTGATGTCCGTCTCGCTCGACGAGGAGAGCTCGATCTTCGCCTTCTCGGCGCCCTCGCGCAGCCGCTGCACCGCCATCTTGTCCTTGCCGAGGTCCACGCCGTGCGCGTTCTTGAACTGCCGCACGAGGTACTCGACGACCCGCTGGTCCCAGTCGTCGCCGCCCAGCTGGGTGTCGCCGTTGGTGGCCTTCACCTCGATGACGCCGTCGCCCATCTCCAGGAGCGATACGTCGAACGTGCCGCCGCCCAGGTCGAAGACGAGGACGGTCTGGTCGTCGCCCTTGTCGAGGCCGTACGCGAGGGCGGCCGCGGTCGGTTCGTTGATGATGCGAAGGACCTTCAGGCCCGCGATCTCCCCGGCCTCCTTGGTGGCCTGGCGCTGGGCGTCGTCGAAGTACGCGGGGACGGTGACGACCGCGTCGGTGACGTCCTCGCCGAGATAGGACTCGGCGTCGCGCTTGAGCTTCTGCAGGACGCGGGCGGAGAGTTCCTGCGCGGTGTACCGGGTGCCGTCCACGGCCCCGCTTTCGGGGAAGCGCCAACTCCCGTCGCCCATATGGCGTTTGACGGAGCGTGCGGTGCGCTCCACATTGGTGACCGCCTGCCGCTTGGCGACCTCTCCGACCAGGACGTCGCCGTTCTTCGCGAAGGCGATGACCGAGGGCGTGGTGCGCGCGCCCTCCGCGTTGGCGACGACCGTGGGATCGCCGCCCTCCAGAACCGCCACCACCGAATTGGTCGTACCGAGGTCGATCCCGACTGCACGTGCCATGTCCAGTCCCCTTCCACCGCGAGCCCGTTCCCGGCATACTCCGCCCTCCATCACAAAACTTGAGCGTCATCTTGTCAATGCCGCGTCTGCGGGTACGGGCGGGTACGACTGTGCCGCCGCCCCCGAAGGGACGGCGGCACGGTCGGTTGCGCGCTGGCGTGCGCCGGTGTCAGGCCAGCTTCGCCGTCAGCGTGATCGGCGTGGCCTTCAGCGCCTGGCTCACCGGGCAGTTGACCTTGGCTTCCTCGGCGGCCGCGACGAACGCGGCCTCGTCCATGCCCGGGACGGTGCCCTCGACGGTGAGGTGGATGCCGGTGATGCCGGTGCCGGGCTGGAACGTCACGTCGGCCGACGTGACCAGGCGGGTCGGCGGGGTACCCGCCTTGTCCAGGCCGTTGGAGAAGGCCATGCAGAAGCAGCTGGAGTGCGCGGCGGCGATCAGCTCTTCCGGGCTGGTCTTGCCGTTGGCCTGCTCGGCGCGGGACGGCCAGGACACCGCCTGCTCCCCGATCCCGGAGGAGTCGAAGGTGACGGTGCCGGTGCCCTGGAGCAGGTTGCCTTCCCAGACCGTGTGCGCGGAGCGCGTGGTAGCCACGATGGAGATCCCTTCAGTGCGGTTCCGTGATGCGTGTCGGAACTTCGTGCACCCATCCGATCACACCCGGACTCAGCGCACGCGGAAGACCGGCCCACGCGCGGTGAACGGCAGACGGCCACCGGACGGCAGCAGATACGCGTGCTCCCTGCGCACCCGCAGCACATCGCACTCCCCGTCGGTGATCACCAGGACCGGCGCGGCCGCCGGGAAGTCCTCCGCGCGCTGCAGCAGATCGATGCCGGGCTGCAGCACGGTACCGCCGCGCCCGCGCACCCGTACCCTCCCCGCGATCTCCGTGACCGGCAGATAACCCGCGTCGTGGGGCGGGGCCGCGCCCCAGCCCCCCCCGCCCCCCCCGCCGGCGCGCCCCCCCCGCCGCGGCCCCCCGCGCCGCGGGCCGTCGCGGACGCGGGCCTTGCCGCCAAGGAGCTGGGC
>NZ_JBHYIG010000117.1:0-27370 GCF_042740015.1 Streptomyces sp. NPDC059037 | reverse complement strand
AACCCCCCCCCCCCCCCACCCCCCAGCTCCCTGGGTGGGGGGGGTTGTTTTTTTTTAAACCCCCCCCCCAAAACCCCCCCCTCGCGCCGCGCGGGCCCGGGGCCCGGGGGGGGCCCGGGGGCCCAACTGGCCGAAGCCCAGGCTTACTTGTCCGCCTCGCCCTTGCCGGAGGCGACCGGCTTGCGCAGCGCGATGTTCAGCTCGCGAAGGCGCGACTCCTCCAGCTCGGAGGGGGCGCCCATCATCAGGTCCTGCGCGTTGCCGTTCAGCGGGAACGCGATGGTCTCGCGGATGTTCGGCTCGTCCGCGAGCAGCATCACGATGCGGTCGACGCCGGGGGCGATGCCGCCGTGCGGCGGGGCGCCGAGGCGGAAGGCGCGGAGCATGCCCGCGAACTCCTGCTCGACCGTCTCGCGCTCGTAGCCCGCGATCTCGAAGGCCTTCAGCATGACATCGGGCTCGTGGTTGCGGATGGCGCCGGAGGACAGCTCGATGCCGTTGCAGACGATGTCGTACTGCCAGGCGAGGATGTCGAGGGGGTCCTTCTCCTCCAGGTCCTTCATGCCGCCCTGGGGCATCGAGAAGGGGTTGTGGGAGAAGTCGATCTTGCCGGTGTCCTCGTCCTTCTCGTACATCGGGAAGTCGACGATCCAGCAGAAGCGGAAGACGCCCTCTTCGAAGTGGCCCGCGCGCTTGGCGGCCTCCACGCGGACGGCCGACATGATCTTGGAGACCTCGTCGAACTCACCCGCGCCGAAGAAGACGGCGTAGCCGGGGGCCAGCGAGAGGCGCTTGGTGAGCTCCTCGACGTTCGCCTCCGTCAGGAACTTGGCGATCGGGCCGGTCAGCGAGCCGTCCTCGGCGACGCGCACCCAGGCCAGGCCCTTCGCGCCCTGCTCGACGGCGTAGTCACCGAGGCCGTCGAAGAACTTGCGGGACTGCGACGCCGTGTCCGGGACCGGAAGCGCGCGCACGTGCTTGCCCGCGAAGGCCTTGAACTCGGAGTCCGCGAAGATGTCCGTGATGTCGGTCAGCTCGAGCTGCGCGCGCAGGTCCGGCTTGTCGTTGCCGTACTTCAGCATCGACTCGCGGAACGGGATGCGCGGGAACGGCGAGGTGACGTGCCGGCCGTTGCCGTACTCCTCGAAGATCTCCGTCATCAGCTTCTCGATGGGCTGGAAGACGTCTTCCTGCTCCACGAAGCTCATCTCGACGTCGAGCTGGTAGAACTCGCCCGGCGAGCGGTCGGCGCGCGCGTCCTCGTCGCGGAAGCACGGCGCGATCTGGAAGTAGCGGTCGAAGCCCGAGATCATGAGCAGCTGCTTGAACTGCTGCGGGGCCTGCGGCAGCGCGTAGAACTTGCCCGGGTTCAGGCGGGACGGGACGACGAAGTCGCGGGCGCCCTCGGGGGACGTCGCGGCGAGGATCGGCGTCGCCATCTCGTTGAAGCCGAGGGCGACCATCTTCGAGCGGATCGAGGCGATCACCGAGGAGCGCAGCATGATGTTGCGGTGCATGCGCTCGCGGCGCAGGTCGAGGAAGCGGTACTCCAGGCGCCGCTCCTCGTTCACGCCGTCGTCCGCGTTGACCGTGAAGGGCAGCGGGGCGGCCGTGCCGAGCACCTCGACCTCGGCGGCCTCGATCTCGATCTCGCCGGTGGGCAGCTCCGGGTTCACGTTGTCCGCGCCGCGCGACACGGCCTTGCCGTCGACCCGGACGACCGTCTCCTTGGAGAGCTTGTCCAGGACCTCGGCGGCCTTGGTGCCGGGGCGGGCCACCAGCTGCGTGATGCCGTAGTGATCGCGCAGATCGATGAAGAGGATGCCGCCCAGGTCTCGGCGATTGTGCAGCCAGCCGCTCAGCCGGACGTCGGTGCCGACGTCAGAGGCGCGGAGCTCGCCGCAGGTGTGGGACCTGTACCGATGCATCGTCGTTCATCCAGTCTTCGCGAATAGGGGAGAGAGCAGACAGGCACCAAGGCTACCGTCCGGGCGGAGATCGCTTTCCGGATTACCGCCGGGGGCACTCTCACGAGGCTCCCCGGCACCCCGTCGGTGGCGCCTTCTCCGCTGATCTTCCTAAAGTGGGTCAATGCGCACCGACGATCCCCCGCAGCAGGCGGGGGACAATCCCCTGCCTCCCGTACGGGACGTCCTGACCGCCGTCGCGACCGGTCTGTGGCGCTGGGACAACGCATCCGGGGTCGTCACGCTCGACGCGGAGGCGGCCCGGCTCCTCGGCCTTCCCGCACGCGCGCAGACCCTCACCGAGGCGGGCGTTCGCTCCCGCTTCCACCCCGTCGACTGGAACGAGATCGACGGCATCGTGCAGCTCGCCGTCGCCGAGGGCACCCTCGCCGAGGCCCGCCTGCGGATCATGGACGAGCAGGGGCGGCGGGTCCTTCGCATCGTGCGCAGCCGCTCGAAGCCGATCGTGGACGTGGCCACTCATTCGTACGAGCTGATCGGCACCCTGCAGGAAGTGACCGAGCCCCCGCCGGGCGCCGCCCATCGCACCCCGGTCACCGGGGACTGGCGCCGCTCCCGCGAGGCGTTCCTGCTGGACGCGGGGCGTGCGCTCGCCGAGGCGCGGTCGACGGAGGAGGTGCTCCGGGTCGCCGGCGGGCTCTCGATGCCGGGGTTCTCGCCGGACGGACTCGGGGTCTTCGGGATCGAGGGCGACCGGCTCAAGGTCATCGGGCACCACGGTCACAAGCCGGGTGACGACACGCCCTTCATGGCGATGCCGCTGGACACCGACTATCCGGCCGCGGAGGTGGTCCGCACGGGCCGCGCGGTGTACCTCTCGTCGCCGGAGGAGTACCACGAGCGCTATCCGGCGACCTGGCCGCTGGCACAGCGCTTCGAGCGGCAGTCCTGGGCGTTCCTGCCGCTGACCGTGGCGGGCCGCACGATGGGCGCCTGGCTGGCGGCCTTCGCCTACCCCGTCTCGTTCACGCCGGACGAGCGCTCGGTCCTGACGACGGTGGCCCGGATGCTGGCGCAGGCCCTGTCGCGGGCCGGGGTCGCCGAGTCGGAGCGGGAGCTCACGGAGGGCCTGCAGCGCTCGATGCTGCCGCTGCTCGGGCCGCGGATCCCGGGGATGAGCGTGGCCGCGCGATATGTGCCGACCGGGGGCGGGCTCCAGGTGGGCGGCGACTGGTACGACATGATTCCGCTGCCCAACGGCCGCATCGCGTTCGTCATCGGCGACGTACAGGGCCATGACGTGCGCGCGGCGGGCCTGATGGGGCAGCTGCGGATCGCCGTGCGCGCGTACGCGTCCGAGGGCCACCGCCCCGACGCGGTGCTCTCCCGTGCGACCCGCTTCCTCTCCGGGATCACGGACGGCATCACGGGCGGCTCGAGCGGCGATGCGGGCGGCGACGGGGCCGACCCCCGCTTCGCGACCTGCCTGTACGTGGAGGCCGACCCGGCCACCGGCGTCCTGGAGATGGCCCGCGCGGGCCACCCGGAGCCCGCGATACGGATGGCCGACGGAACGGTCGTGCTGCGCGCCGCCGCGGGCGGTCTGCCGCTCGGCATCGACCCCGACGCGGACTACCCCACGACCCGGCTCGTCCTGGAGGCCGGCGAGACGATGCTGGTCTGCACGGACGGGCTCATCGAGACCGGCGGCCACGATCTGGACAGCGGCTGGACCCGGATCCGCAAGATCCTGGAGGAGTACGACGCCGCGGGCGACGGCGACGGCGGCGACGGCCTCGAAGAGCTCGCCGACACCCTCGTACAGGCCGTGCACGGGCCCTCGTCGCACCACACCACGGGCCGGCTCGCGGACCGCCGCGAGGACGACATAGCGGTCCTGCTGCTGCGCAGGACGGGCCGCCCCGAGCTGCGCACGGCCGCGCGCCGCACCGTCCTGACGGTCGCGCAGGCCGAGCCCGAGCGGATCGCCGGGGCGCGGCAGCACGTCCGGGAGCTGCTTCACGACTGGGCGGACCCCGATCAGGTCGACTCGGCGGTCCTGATGGTCTCCGAGACGGTCACGAACGTCCTGGTGCACACGGACGGCGACGCGCTCCTGGTCGCCGAGGTCACCGGGGAGCCGGGCACGCGCCGCCTGCGCGCGGAGGTCTCCGACAGCAGCGACGACCTGCCCCACAAACGCCACCCCGGCGAACTGGCCTCGTCCGGCCGTGGCCTGGTCCTGATGGAGCTGCTCGCGGACGCGTGGGGGGTGGATCCGCGGGGCGACGGCAAGAGCATCTGGTTCGAGCTGCACGAGGGGAAGGGCAGCCCGTCCGGCGAGGCCTAGTCCGCGCCGGCGTACCGCCCCCGCAGCTCCGAGAGCACCCCGAACGCCGCCGCCGTCACCGGCACGGCGAGCAGCATCCCCAGGATTCCGGCCACCGAGGCGCCCGCGGTGATCGTCAGCATCACCACCGCCGGGTGCATCTGCACCGTCCGCGACTGGATCATCGGCTGCAGCAGATGCCCCTCCAGGACCTGCACCGCGAGCACAAGGCCCAGCACCCACAGAGCGATGAACACTCCCCGGTCGGCCAGCGCGACGAGCACGGCGACGGCCCCGGAGATGAACGCCCCCAGGTAGGGGATGTACGCGCCGATGAAGACGAGCGCCCCAAGGCCCCACGCCCCCGGCACCCGCAGGATCAGCAGCCCCACGGTGATGCAGATGGCGTCGATGAGCGCGATGAAGGTGGTCCCGCGCATAAAGCCCTCGACCGCCTCGAAGGCCCTGCGGCCCATCGCCTCGACGGTGTCCGCCGTCCCCCGCGGCGCGAGCGACCGGATGGCCCCCGTGGCCCGCTCGGAGTCGCGCAGGAAGAAGAAGACGAGCAGCAGCGCGAGCACGGCGATGGCGATCATCTCGCCGACGACGCTCAGCCCGCTGATCACTCCGGACGCGGCGGATCCGCCGAACTTGCCGAGCAGGTCCTTCGCGTTGGACGCCATGTCCTCCAGCGAGGTCCCGGCCGCCCCGAAGTGCTTCGACAGGTCGGCCGCGGCCTGCTTCAGGGAGGCGATGATCTGGTCGCCGGTGTCGATCAGGGCCTTGACCACGATGTACATCGCCCCGCCGACGACGGCGACGACGGCCGCACAGGTCAGCCCTGCGGCCAGCGAGCGCTGCACCTTCATCTTCAGGAGCCACCGGTAGACGGGCCCGAGGAGTGCCGTGCCGAGGAGGGCGAGGAGCACCGGAGTGACGGCCGTCTTGAAGATGATGACGAGCCAGATCGCCACGGCCGCCACGCCGGTGGCGAGCAGCAGCACGACACACCAGGCGGCGATGCGGCGCGCCGGCTCGGGCAGAAGGGAGCTCACCCTCCTACCCGAGCACGGCCGCCGGGGCCCCGCACGTCAGGTACGGCTACACGCCGCGCACGGCGGGCACCTTCGGGGGAACCGCGATCCGCCCCGGCCGTTGTGCCACCCGGCGCGGGCATCGTCGATGAAGCGAAGGGACGAGACGCGACGCGACGAAAGGGAGAGACACGATGCCGCTCTACCTGACGAGGTTCAGCTACACACCGGAGACCTGGGCAAGGCTCACCGGCAACCCCGAGGACCGCTCACAGGCCGCCCGGTCGTACATCGAGTCCGTCGGCGGGAAGCTCCACGGCTTCTGGTACGCCTTCGGAACGCACGACGGCTACAACCTCTGGGAAGCTCCGGACAACGTCTCCATGGCCGCGGTGGCGCTGGCGATCAGCGGAGGCGGCGCGCTCAGTTCGTTCGAGACGACCGTCCTCCTGACCGTCGACGAAACACTGGACGCCCTGCGCAAGGCCGAGCAGATCCAGTACCGGGCTCCCGGCGAGTAGAGACCCGCGCCAGGAGCCCGTCTCTGGGCCTACAGCCCGCCCTCGGACATCCCGTGCACCGCCGGGATCCTCCCCAGGCGGCCCTTCTGGTAGTCGTCGAAGGCCTGCTGCAGTTCCTCGCGGGTGTTCATGACGAACGGCCCGTAGTGCGCCATCGGCTCCCTCAGGGGCTGTCCGCCGAGGAGGACGACCTCCAGGTCCGGATGGTTGGAGTCCTGCTTCTCGTCCGCGCGGACCGTCAGCGAGGAACCCGCTCCGAACACGGCCGTCTGCCCCAGGTGCACGGGCCTGCGCTCCGTTCCGACCGAGCCGCGTCCCGCAAGCACATAGGCGAGACCGTTGAAGTCCGCACGCCAGGGCAGCGTGATCTCCGCGCCGGGACGCAGCGTCGCGTGGACCATCGTGATCGGCGTGTGCGTGATGCCGGGACCCTCGTGGCCGTCGAGCTCGCCCGCGATGACACGGAGCAGCGCGCCGCCGTCGGGTGTGCTCAGGAGCTGCACCTGACCGCCGCGGATGTCCTGATAGCGCGGGTCCTTCATCTTGTCCTTGGCGGGCAGGTTGACCCACAGCTGAAGGCCGTGGAACAGCCCGCCGGACGCGACGAGCGACTCGGGCGGAGTCTCGATGTGCAGGAGGCCGGAGCCCGCCGTCATCCACTGGGTGTCGCCATTGGTGATGGTGCCGCCACCGCCGTTGGAGTCCTGGTGCACGAAGGTTCCGTCAATGATGTACGTGACGGTTTCGAAGCCACGGTGCGGGTGCCAGGGGGTCCCTTTCGGCTCTCCGGCCCCGTAGTCCACCTCGCCCATCTGGTCCATCATGATGAACGGGTCGAGGTACTTGTAGTTGATCCCCGCGAAGGCCCGGCGCACCGGAAAGCCCTCGCCCTCGAAGCCACTGGGGGCGTCGGTCACGGCGAGCACGGGGCGGGCCACGGCATCGCCGGACGCGGCCACGCGGGGCAGGGTCAGCGGGTTCTCGACGGTCACTGCGGGCATGTCGGTGCCTCCTTCTCGTACGCTCAGTTTAGTTGAACGTAGAACTTCTTGCCACTGGGAACGCGAGACGCCCGGAGGGCATTCCCTCCGGGCGTCAGGGCGGTGTCAGTGAAGGAGGCGGCTAGCCATACATGCGGCGCATCGCGAAGTCGACCATCTGCTCGACGGCCTTCGCGTCGAAGACCATGCGGTGCTCGCCCTCCATGTCGAGCACGAAGCCGTACCCCGTCGGCAGGAGATCGATGACCTCCGCGCCCGTGATCACGAAGTACTTGGACTCCTTGCCCGCGTACCGCCGCAGCTCCTTGAGCGAGGTGAACATCGGGATCACCGGCTGCTGGGTGTTGTGCAGGGCGAGGAAGCCGGGGTTGTCGCCGCGCGGGCAGTAGACCTTGGACGTCGCGAAGGCCTGCTGGAAGTCCTCCGCGGACATCGAGCCCGTGGTGAAGGCACGCACCGCGTCCGCGAGGGACGGGGGCGACGGCTCGGGGTAGAGCGGGGGCTGCTGCGCATACCCGCCCGCACCGCCGGGCATCTGCGGCGGCGGCTGGGCCCCCGGCGGGGCGTACTGCTGCTGGGCGCCAGGGCTCTGGTCGTAGCCGTACATGACCGCAAGAGTACTGAGCCCGCGCGAGTACTGAGTCACAGATGACCCATGAGGGGTTGCTTCTTATTACCGACGGGTAGCATCATCGTAGCTACTTGCTGGTACTGATCCTGTTGATCCCTTTTCTGCTTACGGAGCCGTCGCCATGGGGCACTACAAGTCGAATCTCCGCGACATCGAGTTCAACCTCTTCGAGGTGCTCGGCCGCGACAAGCTGTACGGCACCGGCCCGTTCGCGGAGATGGACGTCGACACCGCCAAGAGCATCCTCGACGAGCTGCGCAGGCTCGCCGAGAACGAGCTGGCCGAGTCCTTCGCGGACGCCGACCGCAACCCTCCGGTCTTCGACCCGGAGACCAACACCGCACCGGTCCCGGAGTCCTTCAAGAAGAGCTACCAGGCCTTCATGGACTCCGAGTACTGGCGCCTCGGCCTGCCCGAGGAGATCGGCGGCACGACCTCGCCGCGCTCGCTGATCTGGGCGTACGCGGAGCTGCTGCTCGGCGCCAACCCGGCGGTGTGGATGTACTCCTCCGGTCCGGCGTTCGCGGGCATCCTGCACGAAGAGGGCAACGAGGCGCAGAAGAAGATCGCCGCGATCGCCGTCGAGAAGCAGTGGGGCTCGACGATGGTCCTGACCGAGCCGGACGCCGGTTCGGACGTCGGCGCGGGCCGCACGAAGGCGACGCTGCAGGAGGACGGCTCCTGGCACATCGAGGGCGTGAAGCGCTTCATCACGTCCGGTGAGCACGACATGTCGGAGAACATCCTCCACTACGTCCTCGCGCGCCCCGAGGGCCACGGCCCCGGCACCAAGGGCCTGTCGCTCTTCCTCGTCCCGAAGTACGAGTTCGACTGGGAGACCGGCGAGCTGGGCGAGCGCAACGGCGTGTACGCCACGAACGTCGAGCACAAGATGGGCCTCAAGGCGTCCAACACGTGCGAGATGACGTTCGGCGACCAGCACCCCGCCAAGGGCTGGCTGATCGGCGACAAGCACGAGGGCATCCGCCAGATGTTCATGATCATCGAGTTCGCCCGCATGATGGTGGGCACGAAGGCGATCGCGACGCTGTCGACGGGTTACCTGAACGCCCTGGAGTACGCCAAGGAGCGCGTGCAGGGTCCGGACCTGGCCCAGTTCATGGACAAGACGGCGCCCAAGGTCACCATCACGCACCACCCGGACGTACGCCGCTCGCTGATGACGCAGAAGGCGTACGCGGAGG
The DNA here is from genome assembly GCF_042740015.1 of Streptomyces sp. NPDC059037. Taxonomy (NCBI): domain Bacteria; kingdom Bacillati; phylum Actinomycetota; class Actinomycetes; order Kitasatosporales; family Streptomycetaceae; genus Streptomyces; species Streptomyces sp. NPDC059037. Next base: position 18,721 of record NZ_JBHYIG010000117.1, on the reverse strand, counting down.
GCATGCGCGCGCTGGTCCTGCACACCGCGGCGGTCCAGGACGACATCCAGATCAAGGAGGCGGCGGGCGAGGACGCGTCGGCGCTGATCGCCCTGAACGACCTCCTGCTGCCGATCGTGAAGGGCTACGGCTCGGAGAAGTCGTACGAGCAGCTGGCGCAGTCGCTCCAGACGTTCGGCGGCTCGGGGTACCTCCAGGAGTACCCGATCGAGCAGTACATCCGTGACGCGAAGATCGACACCCTCTACGAGGGCACCACGGCGATCCAGGGCCAGGACTACTTCTTCCGGAAGATCGTCCGCAACCAGGGTGCCGCGCTGAACGGCCTCGCCGAGGAGATCAAGAAGTTCCTCGCGGTCGGCACGGGCGGCGAGGAGCTGGCCGGCGCCCGCGAGGAGCTGGCCAAGGCCGCGGTCGAGCTGGAGGCCATCGTCGGCGTCATGCTGACGGACCTCGCGGCGACGGAGCAGGACGTCAAGTCCATCTACAAGGTGGGCCTCAACACGACCCGCCTCCTGATGGCCTCGGGCGACGTGGTCGTCGGCTACCTGCTGCTGCGGGGTGCGGCGGTGGCCGCGGAGAAGCTGGAGACGGCTTCGGCGAAGGATGTCGCCTTCTACCAGGGCAAGATCGCCGCGGCCAAGTTCTTCGCCACGAACGTCCTGCCGGGGGTCGCCTCGGAGCGGAAGCTCGCCGAGGGCGTCTCCCTGGACCTGATGGAACTGGACGAGGCTGCGTTCTAGCCCCTCACCCGTCCCCTGCGGCCCGCCTTCCCCTCCGGGGGGGGCGGGCCGCGGTGCGTTGCCTGCCCGGCAGGCTTTCCCTCCGGGGGGCGGGCACCCCTCCGGGGAGGGAGGCCGCGGTGTACCCACCGCTACCCTCCTTCCCCTCCCGGGGGGGGGCGGGCCGCGGTGCGTTGCCTGCCCGGCAGGCTTTCCCTCCGGGGGCGGGCACCCCTCCGGGGAGGGAGGCCGCGGTGTACCCACCGCTACCCCACCCATCCCGGCGCTGCGCGCCGACTCTTTCCCGCCCGCCCACCCGATTACCCCGCGCCTGACACCTCGCCGGGCCGCACTGTCGCCCTGCGGATCCGCTCCTTCCTTCACGGCACTTCGTGCCGATTACCCCACCCGCCCACCCGATCACCCCGCGCGCAGGCAGCACTGTCACCCGGCGTCGGCGCATTCGTCTGCGGACCCGCTCCCTCCTCGCCGGCGCTGCGCGCCGGATTACCCCACCCACCCACCCGTTCACCCTGCAGATCCGGGTGACCGGGTGGGCGGGGAAGAGCCGGCGCGAAGCGCCGGGGCAGAGCCAGACGGCGCCGCAGGCGAAGGGCCGCACCGAAGCCCCCGGGTACAGAAACTCCCGTTTAAGGCCGCCCGCAGGCCCCGGCCCCGCTAGCTAGGCTGGAAGCCATGAGCACCCCCGCCCGCCCGTCACCCGCCGCCGCCCCTGCAAAGACCGCCGCGCGCGCCCCTCTCGTCTTCGACCGCGGCCACTCCGAAGACCTCATGACCTTCCTGGCGGCAAGCCCCTCCCCGTACCACGCAGTGGCCACCGCCGCCGAGCGGCTGGAGAAGGCCGGCTTCCGCCAGGTCGAGGAGACCGACGCCTGGGACGGTTCGACCGGCGGGAAGTACGTGCTGCGCGGCGGCGCCATCGTCGCCTGGTACGTCCCCGCGAGCGCGACCCCGCACACCCCCTTCCGTATCGTCGGCGCCCACACCGACTCCCCGAACCTGCGGGTGAAGCCGAGGCCGGACAGCGGCGCCCACGGCTGGCGCCAGGTCGCGGTCGAGATCTACGGCGGACCGCTGCTCAACTCCTGGCTGGACAGGGACCTCGGCCTCGCGGGCCGCCTCTCCCTGCGCGACGGCAGCACCCGGCTCGTGAACATCGACCGCGCCCTGCTCCGCGTACCGCAGCTGGCGATCCACATGGACCGCGGGGTCGTCGCCGACGGCCTCAAGCTCGACAAGCAGAAGCACATGCAGCCCATCTGGGGCCTCGGCGACGACGTGACCGACGGCGATCTGATCCGCTTCGTCGCGGAGGAAGAGGGGCTCGCCCCCGGCGACGTATCCGGCTGGGACCTGATGACGCACCCCGTCGAGGCGCCCTCCTTCCTCGGCCGCGACCGCGACCTGATCGCGGGCCCCCGGATGGACAACCTCCTGTCGGTGCACGCCTGCACGGCCGCGCTCGCCGCCGTGTCGACGGCCGACGAAGCCGGCTCCCTCCCGTACATCCCCGTACTCGCCGCCTTCGACCACGAGGAGAACGGCTCGCAGTCGGACACCGGCGCGGACGGCCCGCTGCTCGGCAGCGTCCTCGAGCGGTCCGTGTTCTCGCGCGGCGGTTCGTACGAGGACAGGGCCCGCGCCTTCGCCGGGACCGTCTGTCTGTCCTCCGACACCGGCCACGCCGTGCACCCCAACTACGCGGAGCGGCACGACCCGACGCACCACCCGCGCGCCAACGGCGGCCCGATCCTCAAGGTCAACGTCAACAACCGGTACGCGACGGACGGCTCCGGACGCGCCGTGTTCGCCGCCGCGTGCGAGAAGGCCGGCGTGCCCTTCCAGAGCTTCGTGTCGAACAACTCGATGCCCTGCGGCACGACGATCGGCCCGATCACCGCGGCCCGGCACGGCATCAAGACCGTCGACATCGGTGTGGCGATCCTGTCCATGCACAGCGTGCGCGAGCTGTGCGGGGCGGACGATCCGCACATGCTGGCCAACGCGTTGGTGGCGTTCTTGGAGGGCTGAGTACGCTGGGGGTGTTCGAAACACGCACAACGACACAGGGGTTGAGGCCAGGTGGAGTTCCAGCTGCTGGGACCGGTGACAGTCGCCGGAGGCAGCGGAACGGTACCCCTGGGCCCGGCCAAGCGCCGCAGCCTGCTCGCCGCTCTGCTGCTTCGGGCGGGCACGCCGGTCTCGGTGGACGCCCTGACCGACGCGCTGTGGGACGACGAACCCCCCATGCACGCGCGCACGGTCATCCAGGGGCATGTGTCGCGGCTGCGGGCGCTCCTCGTGGAAGCGGGTCTCGATGCGTACGGCGTCGAACTCGCCACGCAGGGCGGTGCGTACGCCCTGCAGTTCCCGGAGACGCTGCTCGACGTCAGCCGCTTCGAGGACCTCGTCAAGCTCGCCGGGCAGCAGCGGGACCCGGCAGACGCGGCCCTGATGCTGCAGGAGGCGCTCGCGCTGTGGAACGGTCCCGCGCTGACCGGCACCGTGCCGACGGGGCCGATGCTGGCCGCGGCGCGGGGCCTTGAGGAGAGCCGGCTCGTGACCGTCGAGCAGCTCGCCGAGACGTACGGGCGGCTCGGCGCGCACGGCCAGGCGGTGGCGCTGCTGCGTACGGAGTCGGTGCAGCATCCGTTCCGTGAGGCGCTGGTGGCGGCGTTGATGCGGGCGCTGCAGCGGTGCGGGCGGCAGTCCGAGGCGCTGGAGTGCTTTCACCGGACGCGGGAGCGGTTGGCCGAGGAGATGGGGGTCGACCCGGGTAAGACGCTGCGGCGGGCCTACGCGGAGATCCTCGACGGCGAGCCGGATACGGGGAGCCATCCGACGCTGGCGGCGGCGATGCGTGCCTCCGGCCGGGGCGCCTCCCCGAAGAAAAGCCCTCCCACCCATCCGCCCGTTCACCCCGCAGCGACTCCTGAACCCGAGAAGACCGCCGCGGCCGAGACCGACCCCGCCCCTGCTGTGGGCAGGCGTTCCGCAGGGCGGAACGGGTGGGCACAGCCTTCACCGCAGGGTGCCGGTGAACAGAGGGCCCAGAACCTCCTCCCCCGGGCCCCTCGAAGCTTCGTGGGCCGCGAGGAGCAACTGGCGGCGCTCGAAGCCGCGGTGGCCGACAGCCCGGAGGGGCCCATCGCGCTCCTCACCGGCCCCGCCGGAGTGGGCAAGACCGCCCTCGCCCTGCACTGGGCGCACCGTGCGGCCGAGCGCCACCCGCAGGGCACCCTCTTCGCCGACCTGCGGGGATTCAGCGGAGGCGAGGCCGCCCAACCCTCGTACGTCCTGCGGGAGTTCCTCCTGGCCCTGGGCGTACAGCCCCAGGACGTCCCCGGCGGCATCGAGGCCGCCGCGGCCCTGTACCGCTCCCTCGTCGCGGAGCGACACCTCCTCGTCGTACTCGACAACGCACGGGACTCCGCCCAGATCCGCCCCCTGTTGCCCGGCACCCCCCACGTGACCACCGTCGTCACCAGCCGCAACCGCCTCGACGGCCTCATCGCCTCGGATCTCGCGCGCCCCGTCCCGCTGGGCGTGCTCGGCGAGCGGGACGCCGCCGAGCTGTTCGTCCGCGCCCTGGGGCGGACCGGCGGCGCGGACGCCGCCGCCGTGCGCCAGGTCGCCCGCCTCTGCGACGGTCTGCCGCTCGCCCTGCGCATCGCCGCCGCCAGGCTCAGCGGCCGCCCGCAGTGGTCCGTGGCCGATCTCGCCGCCGAACTCGCCGACGGCCAGCGGCGGTTGGCGCTGCTCTCCGCCGAGGACACCGGTGTCGCCGCCGCCCTGCGCACCTCGGTCGACCGGCTGCCGGACGGCGACGCCTGGCTGCTCGCGTCGCTGGCCCGCGCGTTCACCCGTGACGTGGACGCGTACGCGGCGGCCGCCGTGGCGGGTACGGATGTCCCGGGCGCGCACGAAGGGCTCGACCGGCTCGCCGCCGCGCATCTGATCCAGGAGGAGTCGCCGGGGCGGTACGTCCTGCACGATCTCGTACGGCTCTACGCCCGCAGCCTGGACGGCCCCGCCGACGCCGACCTGCGCCTGGTGGACCACTGGCTGCGCTCCCTGGACGCCGCGGTCCACGCCATCGACACCACCGGCTACCGCGACTGCGCACTGCCCGCCGGCTGCCTGCCGGGACCGGTCCGCGCGTTCGCCGACCGGGACACAGCCCGCGGCTGGTTCGCCGCCGAGCAGGACGGGCTGCTCGCGGCGAGCGCCGCCGCCGCGGGACTCGGCGACGACGACCGCGCCTGGCGGCTCGCGGTACTGATCTGGCCCACGGTCCTGTGGCGCCCCCACCTCGGCTGGCGGGCCCCGCTGGAGCGCGCCCTGGAGGCGGCAGGGCGGGCCGGCAGCGACGAGGGCGTCGGGCGGCTGCACTCCACCCTGGGCGTGCTGCTCGTCGAGACCGGGCACCACGAGGCGGCCCTGGGGCACCTGGAGCGCTCCCTGGATCCGCTGCACCGCGCGGGACTTCCCGAGATCGCCGCCCAGGTCCTCGTACTCATCGGCATCGCCCGCATCCACCTCGACGACCCGGAAGGCGCCCTGCGCGCGCAGGAGGAGGCCGTCCGCACGGCGCGCGAGAGCGGCCACTCCACGGCGGCGCTCCTTGAGCACCACCACGCCGCGCAGCTCGCCCTCGCCGGCGGCGACCAGGCGGCCGCCGCCGAGCACGCGGCCCGCGCGCTCGCATCGGTGCCGCCGGACGAGACCGCCGGCTGGCGGCCGCTGATCTGGGAGTCGTACGGCATCGCCCTGCACCGCGCCGGGCTGCACCACGAGGCGCGCGCCGCCCTCCTGACCGCACTCACGGTGACGGAGGAGGAAGACCTTCCGGCGCGCACCGCGGGGGCGCTCACCCAGCTCGGCGAGGTGGCATCCGTACTCGACGGGCCCGAGCGCGGAGCGGACTACCGGCGCCGCGCCGAGGAGCTGCGGCGCTCCATCCCGGACTCCTCCATGTGACCTCGCCCCTCTCTGACCTGGGTGTACGGAACGTTAGCCAGGTGTTAGCGGGACGGCAGCGGTGGGCGGCAGGCTCCTTCTCACAGGCCCGAACCGACCGTCACACGGGGGAGTCACCACCATGCGCAGCAAGGCCCGCAAGAACACTGCCGTCGCCCTCGCGGCGGTCGCCGCCCTGTCGATCTCGCTCACCGCCTGCAACAGCGACGGCGACGGTGACGGCGACGGTGACGGCGACGACGGCAAGGCATCCGGGTCCTCCTCAGAGGTCGGCACCTCCGACTCCTCCGGCTCCTCCGACACCTCCGACTCCTCCGGCTCCTCCGACTCCGCGAAGAACACGTCCGGAGGCACGGTCGGCGGTTCGTCCGGCGGCAGCGAGGCCGCTCCGGCAGGTGCCGACGACTGCACACTGGCCACCTCGAAGATCGTCATGCAGGAGACCGGCGGCTCCGCGCCCGTCGTCCTGCTCAAGATCACCAACAAGGGCGACAAGCGCTGCTCGGTCTTCGGCGCCCCGTTCATCAGCGACCCGACGGCCGGCAAGAACCTCCCGGTGGCCGAGGACACCCGGCCGCAGTCCGTCGTCGGCGTCGAGCCGAACCAGTCCGCCTACGCCGCGATCGGCCTCGCGGCCAAGGAGTCCGGCGACACGCACCGCACCAAGACGTTCGACGTCACGCTCGCCACGAAGGACGGCAAGGGCACGGACGGCCACGCCTCGGTCGGCTCCCCCGGCCCCGCGGGCCTGCTCCTGGACAGCTCCTCGCAGGTCACGTACTGGCAGAGCACCTCCGAGGACGCCCTGGCCTGACGGCGGCCTCCCCCATGACCCACAGCCGGTCCGTGTCCTCACTTCCCCCAAGTGGCACGGGCCGGCTGTGTCGTTCCCGCCGCGGGGTAGTCATGGCGCCATGAGACTTCTCGTACGCGACAGGCTGTTCGGCATCGGCGACGACTACTGGATCGAGGACGACCAGGGCCGCAAGGTCTTCCTCGTCGACGGCAAGGCGATGCGGCTGCGCGAGACCTTCGAGCTGAAGGACATGCAGGGCCGCGTCCTCATCGACATCCGCGCCAAGATGCTGGCCCTGCGCGACACGATGGTCATCGAACGGGATGGCGAGCAGCTGGCCAGGGTCAAGCGCAAACGCCTCTCACTCCTGCGCAACCACTACCGCGTGGAGCTTGTCGACGGCACGGAACTCGACGTCAGCGGCAAGATCCTCGACCGCGAGTTCGCCATCGAGTACGACGGCGAACTCCTGGCCGACATCTCCCGCCGCTGGTTCCGCGTCCGCGACACGTATGGCCTCCACGTCGTACGCGAGGACGCGGACCCGGCCCTGCTCCTGGCGGTCACGGTCTGCGTGATCCGCCTGGCAGAGAAAGAACGCAGCGACGAGGATTAACCGTCCGCTCCCGCTGTGGGCAGGCGTTCCGCACGGCGGAACGGGTGGGCACAGCCCGAAGCCGCGGGGCACCGATCAACAGGGCGCCCACCCCGCGGAGACCTCAGCGCCGCGGTGCGTCCACGCCGAGCAACCGATCCTTCAGCGCAGGGAACTGCTCCCGGGTAACCCCCACCTTCAAGGGGTCCAGGTCCACGGTGAGGACCTCCTCACCGTCCCCCGCCTCGCAGAGCACCTCACCCCACGGATCGACGACGACACTGTGCCCCGCCTGCGGAACACCGGCATGTGTCCCCCCGGTGCCACAGGCAAGGACGTACACCTGATCCTCGACAGCCCGAGCCCGCGCGAACAACAACCAGTGCTCCCGCCGCTTGGCAGGCCACCCCGCCGGCACCACGAACATCTCGGCCCCCGCATCCACAAGCCCCCGAAACAGCTCAGGAAAGCGCAGGTCGTAGCAGGTGGCGAGCCCCAAGGTGGTCGACGGAAGCCGCACAGTGGCCAGCTCCGCCCCCGCCGCCATCATGACGGCCTCCCCCTTGTCGAAGCCGAACCGGTGGATCTTCCGGTAGGCGGCGGCGAGTTCACCGTCAGGGGAGAACACCAGAGAGGTGTTGTAGAGCGGCCCTTCAGGGTCCCGCTCCGGAATGGACCCGGCGTGCAGCCACACTCCCGCGTCACTCGCCGCCTTGGCCATCGCCTCGTAGGTAGGCCCCTCCAGCGGCTCCGCCTCAGTGGCGAACGACTCGTACGCGAAAGCGCCGGTCGTCCACAGCTCGGGAAGAACGACGAGATCTGATCCCTCCCGCGCACTCACCTCACGTACCAGTGAAGCGACGCGCGACCGGCGGGAATTGACCGGTTCGTCCTCGTCTACGGCGATCTGGATGAGGGAGGCGCGCACACTACCACCGTCCTGGCATTCGAGCCGTCTATGCAGGCCTACGATCGTCACACGAAAGCACTGCCGGGGTGCCTGTGGGCAGCGTACTGTGACTTTCCGGGGGCGGCCCCCGGACCCCCACAAACGCGTCTCAGACACCCACCGCCCGCGTACGACCGTCGAGGGGTCCCGTGAGTCTCCATCCCAGCCTGCAAAACTACGCCGACGCCTGGACCCATTCCGTCACGGCGATATCCGAGCTGGTGTCGCCGCTCGCCGAGGGGGAGTGGAACTGGGCCACGCCCTGCCCCGGCTGGTCGGTGCGGGACATCGTCTCGCATGTCATAGGCCTCGACTGCGAGATGCTGGGCGACCCGCGCCCCATCCACACGCTGCCCCGCGACCTGTACCACGTACAGACCGAGGGCCAGCGGTACATGGAGATGCAGGTCGACGTGCGGCGCCACCACACCGCGCCCGAGATGACCTCCGAGCTCGAGTACACGATCATCCGCCGCTCGCGGCAGCTGCGGAACGAGTCGCGCGAACCGGACACGAAGATCCGCGGTCCGCTCGGCAGCGAGCAGACCCTCGAACTGGCCACGCGGATGCGCGCGTTCGACGTCTGGGTGCATGAGCAGGATCTGCGTACGACGCTGAAGAAGCCCGGCAACCTGGACTCGCCCGGCGCTCTCGTCGCCCGCGACCTGCTGCTGCACGGGCTGCCGAAGGTCGTCGCCAAGAAGGCGGGCGCGCCCGCGAATTCGGCGGTCGTCTTCGATGTGAGCGGTGCCGTCGAGTTCCTGCGCACGGTCCGCGTCGACGCCGAAGGCCGCGCCACGGTCGACAGCGCCCCCTCGCTCGGCCCGCTCGCGACGCTGAGCCTGGACTGGGAGACGTACTTCCGTCTGGCGTGCGGCCGTATCTCGTACGCCTCGGTGGCCGACCGCATCAAGATCGAGGGCGACCACGGCCTCGGCGAGGCGATCCTGCGGGAGTTCGCGGTCACGCCGTAGCCGGACGCATGCCGCTCCCGCGAGGCAGTACCGGGCGGGAGCGGCTGGCGATGTGCGTGACGGTCAGACGGGGACGTGTACCGCCTCGACCCTGCTGGCCACGAGCCGTTCCCGCTCCCTGCGCACGGCACGCGTCCGCAGCCGCAGGATCTGGCTCAGGCCGATCGCCTCGAGGACGAAGACCGCCGAGAAGGCGATCCGGTAGTTGTCACCGGTCGCGTCAAGCAGGACGCCGATGGCCAGCAGCGTGGTCATGGAGGCGACGAAGCCGCCCATGTTCACGATGCCGGACGCCGTGCCCTGCCGCTCCGGCGGATTCGCGGGCCGCGCGAAGTCGAAGCCGATCATGGACGCGGGGCCGCAGGCGCCGAGCACGGTGCAGAGCGCGACGAGCAGCCCCATCGGGGCGTGGTCGCCGGGGTAGTGGATCGTGACCGCCCACATGACGGCGGTCGCCGTGACCGTACCGATGGCCAGCGGCGTACGGGCCGCGTGGTGCCGGGCGACGATCTGGCCGTAGACCAGGCCGATCACCATGTTGGACAGCACGACGAGGGTGAGCAGCGTCCCGGCCGAACCGCGCGAGAGCCCCTGCGCCTCGACGAGGAACGGCAGCCCCCACAGAAGCAGGAACACCATCGCCGGGAACTGCGTGGTGAAGTGCACCCACAGGCCGAGCCGGGTGCCGGGCTCGCGCCAGCTCAGGGCGATCTGCTTGCGCACGAAGGCGCCACCGGTGTGCCGCACGGGCGCCGGCTCGTGGCCCTCGGGGTGGTCCTTGAGGAACAGCGTCATCAGTACGAGGACGACGACGCCGCAGAGCGCGCTGCCGGCGAAGGCCGCGGTCCAGCCGACGGAGTGCAGCAGCCGGGCGAGGACAAGGGTCGAGACGAGGTTGCCCGCCATGCCGACGAGCCCCGCGAGCTGCGCGACCAGCGGGCCGCGCCGGGCCGGGAACCAGCGGGTGCCGAGCCGCAGGACGCTGATGAACGTCAGCGCGTCGCCGCAGCCGAGCAGGGCGCGGGACGCGAGGGCCATCGCGTACGAAGGGGAGAGCGCGAAGCCGAGCTGCCCGAGCGTGAACAGCACGACCCCGATGGTCAGCACCTTCTTGGTGCCGAGCCGGTCGACCATCAGGCCGACGGGTATCTGCATGCCCGCGTACACGAGCAGTTGGAGGATCGAGAAGGTCGAGAGCGCGGACGCGTTGACGTGGAAGCGGTCGGCGGCGTCGAGCCCGGCGACGCCGAGGGAGGTCCGGAAGATGACGGCGACGAAGTAGACGGAGACGCCGATCGACCAGACGAGCACGGCGCGCTTGCCGCCGGGCGGGTCACCGGGAAGGGAAACGGGAGCGGAGGCAGCACTCACCGAGACCACCTCCGGTCCCCTTGCACCGGCGCGGAGCAACGCCTGCCCTGCCCACCCTCATCAGCCGCGGGGTAACGGGTGGGTGGGCGGGAAAGATGCCGCGAAGCGGCAGACGAAATCCCGACGACGGCGGACGGCGCCCCCTCAAAGAGCCTCCTCATCGAACCTCGCCCCGCGCAAGGTTCTGGAACCACCCGACGTGCCGGGTGATCACCGCCTCCGCGGCTTCCGCGTCCGCGGCCCGCAAGGCGTCCAGAATCTCCTCATGCTCGGCCAGCGTCTTCGCGATCCGGTCGGGATGGGAGTGCATCACGGCAACCCCCATCCGCAGCTGCCGGTCACGAAGCTGGTCGTACAGCCGCGCCAGAATCTCGTTGCCCCCGCTCCGCACGATCTCGGCATGAAAGCACCGGTCGGTCACAGCGGCAGCGGAAAGATCCCCGGCGGCGGCCTGCTCCCGCTGCTGCCGCAGCAGCTCTTCAAGGCGGCCGATAAGCCCCGCAGGAGCCGGCACGGCCTTGCGGACCGAGTGCGTCTCCACGAGCAGCCGCGTCTCGACGACATCGGCGATCTCCTGCGCGGAGACCGGCAGGACCAGCGCCCCCTTCTTGGGGTAGAGCCGGAGCAGCCCCTCGACCTCCAGCTTCAGGAGGGCCTCCCGCACCGGGGTGCGGGACACCCCCACGGCCTCGGCGAGCTCGCCCTCGGTGAGCAGCGTGCCGCCTTCGTAGCGGCGGTCCAGTACGCCCTGCTTCACATGCGCGTAGACGCGCTCGGCGGCGGGCGGCGGTTTGACGGCGGGGGTCGCGGAGGCGGCGGGGACGGCTGGGGCGGCAGGCATGCGCACAGCATAGATACAACACGTACGCATCGCCTCGTCCATTTCACGATGCGGACATCACCCTCACGGGGCGCATCCTTCTGCCCCCGTTGCGAGTCGTACCATCTAGCGGCACCCTCATGTGGCCGCATTCCAGGGGCATTTGGAGCATAGAACTTGAACACCCCCATTAAGGGCATTCGACGCGCATCGGCCGTCATCGTCACCGCGGGAGCGGTGCTCGCGGGCGGCGCCCTCACCACGCCGGCCCACGCGGCCGCACCCCCGAAGCCGTCCATCGTCGCCAAGGGCGGCTATGTGATGAACAACGGCACGGGCAAGACCCTCTTCACCAAGGCCGCCGACACCCGCCGGTCCACCGGCTCCACCACCAAGATCATGACCGCCAAGGTGGTGCTTGCGCAGTCGAACCTCAACCTCGACTCCAAGGTCACGATCCAGAAGGCCTACAGCGACTACATCGTCAAGAACACCGCCTCGTCCGCCCGGCTGATCGTCGGCGACAAGGTCACCGTCCGCCAGCTCCTGTACGGCCTGATGCTGCCGTCCGGCTGCGACGCCGCGTACGCGCTCGCCGACAAGTTCGGCAAGGGCTCCACCCGCGCGGCCCGCGTGAAGTCGTTCATCGGCAAGATGAACGCGCAGGCCAAGACCCTCGGCCTGACGAACACCCACTTCGACTCGTTCGACGGCATCGGCGGCGCGGGCAACTACTCCACGCCCCGCGATCTGACGAAGCTCGCGAGCAGCGCGATGAAGAGCTCCACGTTCCGTACGGTCGTGAAGACCAAGTCGACGAAGCAGAAGGTCACGACGAAGACCGGTGGCTACCGCTACATGTCGTGGTCGAACACGAACAACCTGCTCGGCAGCTACAGCGGCACGATCGGCGTGAAGACCGGCTCGGGCCCGCAGGCCAAGTACTGCCTGGTCTTCGCCGCGACCCGTAACGGCAAGACGGTCATCGGCACGGTCCTCACGTCCACCTCCGCGGCCAACCGCACGACGGACGCGAAGAAGCTGATGGACTACGGCTTCAAGAGGTAGCCCTTCGCGAAACAAGCTTCTCGGTACGCGTGCTGCTGGGCCGCTACGCCCAGGTGATGAGCCGCTTGGGCTGCTCCAGGATCGCCGCCACATCGGCGAGCACCTTGGAGCCGAGCTCGCCGTCGACCAGACGGTGGTCGAAGGAGAGCGCAAGGGTCGTCACCTGGCGCGGCTTGACCTTGCCCTTGTGGACCCACGGCTGGAGCTTGATCGTGCCGACCGCGAGGATCGCGGACTCGCCCGGGTTCAGGATCGGCGTGCCCGTGTCGACGCCGAAGACGCCGACGTTCGTGATCGTGACCGTGCCGCCCTGCATCGCGGCCGGGGACGTCTTGCCGTCCCTGGCCGTGGCGACCAACTCACCGAGGGACTCGGCCAGTTCGGGCAGCGTCTTGGCGTGCGCGTCCTTGATGTTCGGGACGAGCAGGCCGCGCGGCGTCGCGGCGGCGATGCCCAGGTTCACATAGTGCTTCTGGACGATCTCCTGATTCGCCTCGTCCCAGGCCGCGTTGACGTCCGGGTTGCGCCGGATCGCCACGAGCAGGGCCTTGGAGATGAGCAGCAGCGGGTTCACCCGCAGGCCCACGAAGGCCTTGTCCTGCTTGAGCTCCTCGACGAGCTTCATCGTCCGCGTCACGTCCACCGTCACGAACTCCGTGACGTGCGGCGCCGTGAAGGCCGAACCGACCATCGCCTGGGCGGTGGCCTTGCGGACTCCCTTGACGGGGATGCGGGTCTCGCGGGCGTCGGGGCTCACGGCGGCTGCCGGGGCGGGGGCGGGAGCCAGGGCCTCGGTGGTCACCGCCGGCCGGGGCGCGGCCGCGGGCACGGGGGCTGCGGGCGCGGGGGCGACCGCTGCCACCGCCGCGTGCACGTCCTCACGCGTGATGATCCCGTCCGGACCCGACGGTGTGACCGCCGCCAGGTCGACACCCAGATCCTTGGCGAGCTTGCGCACCGGCGGCTTGGCCAGCGGCCGCTCGCCCGCGGGCGAAGCCACAGGCGCAGGCGAAGGCGCGGAAGCGAGCGCCGACGTGCTGGTGCCGTTCAACTCGGCCTGTACGGACGCCGCGTAGTACGTACCGGCCGGCGGCTGCTCGGCCTGCTCCGGCACGGCCTTGCGCGCGCGCCGCTTCGTCGAGGACGCGGCGACGCCGTACCCGACGAGCACGGGCTGGCGCCCCTCGGAGGCCGGCTCATCGGCGGCAGCGGGTGCCTCGGCGGGGGCGGCGACCGGCTCGGCGGGCGCCGCGGCAGCTGCGGGCGCCGCGGGGGCCGCCCCGCCCGACACGTCGACCGTGATGATCACCTGGCCGACGTCGACCGTCGTGCCCTCGGGAAAGCGCAGCTCCCCCACGACGCCGTTGAACGGAATCGGCAGTTCGACGGCGGCCTTGGCGGTCTCCACCTCGCACACGACCTGGCCGTCGGTGACGGTGTCGCCCGGCGCCACGTACCACTTGAGGATCTCGGCCTCGGTGAGTCCCTCGCCCACGTCGGGCATCTTGAACTCGGCAAGAGCGGTGTCTGTCATCGTCGTCACGACCCTCTCCCTCAGTACGCCAGCGAGCGGTCGACGGTGTCGAGCACCCGGTCAAGGCCCGGCAGGTACTCCTCTTCGAGGCGGGCCGGCGGGTACGGGGCGTGATAGCCGCCGACCCGGAGCACCGGGGCCTCCAGGTGGTAGAAGCACCGCTCGGTGATGCGCGCCGCGATCTCCGCGCCCGTACCGAGGAACACCGGGGCCTCGTGCACGACGACGAGGCGGCGGGTCTTCTCCACCGAGGACTGCACCGTGTCGAAGTCGATCGGGGACATGGAGCGCAGGTCCACGACCTCCAGGGACTTGCCCTCCTCGGCGGCGGCCGCGGCGGCCTCCAGACAGACCTTCACCATCGGGCCGTACGCGGCGAGCGTGAGGTCGGTGCCCTCGCGGACGACCTGGGCCTTGTGCAGCGGACCCGGAATCGCGTCCTTGTCGACCTCGCCCTTGTCCCAGTAACGCCGCTTCGGCTCGAAGAAGATCACCGGGTCGTTGCTCTGGATGGCCTGCTGCATCATCCAGTAGGCGTCCGACGAGTTGGAAGGCGAGACGACCTTGAGCCCCGCCACGTGCGCGAACAGCGCCTCGGGCGACTCGCTGTGGTGCTCGACCGCGCCGATGCCGCCGCCGTACGGAATGCGGATGACGACCGGCATCTTGATCTTGCCGAGCGCGCGGGCGTGCATCTTCGCGAGCTGCGTGACGATCTGGTCGTACGCGGGGAAGACGAAGCCGTCGAACTGGATCTCCACCACCGGGCGGTAGCCCCGCAGGGCGAGCCCGATCGCCGTACCCACGATGCCGGACTCGGCGAGCGGGGTGTCGATGACCCGGTCCTCGCCGAAGTCCTTCTGCAGCCCGTCCGTCACCCGGAAGACGCCGCCGAGCTTGCCGACGTCCTCACCCATGATGAGGACCTTGGGGTCGTTCTCGAGCGCCGTGCGCAGCGATTCGTTGATCGCCTTGGCAAGGGGAAGTTTCTGTACGCCCATGGTTACTTGGCCTCGCCTTCAGCGAACGACGCCTGGTACGCGGCGAACTGGGCGCGCTCCTCGTCGACGAGCGCATGCCCGTCCGCATACGCGTTCTCGAAGATCGCCATCAGATCCGGATCCGGCATCGCCCGCACCACCTCTCGCACTCGCTTTCCCAACGCTTCGCTCTCCGCTTCGAGTTCCGCGAAAAATCCCTCATCCGCGTGACCTTCGGACTCGAGATAGGCCTTCAGGCGCAGGATCGGGTCCTTCGCCTCCCAGGCCACACGCTCGTCGTCGTTGCGGTACTTGGAGGGGTCGTCGGAGGTGGTGTGCGCGCCCATGCGGTACGTGAACGCCTCGATCAGCGCCGGGCCCTCGCCCGTGCGGGCCCGCTCCAGGGCCCACTTGGTGACGGCGAGCACGGCGAGCACGTCGTTGCCGTCGACCCGCACACC
Organism: Streptomyces sp. NPDC059037; assembly: GCF_042740015.1. Taxonomy (NCBI): domain Bacteria; kingdom Bacillati; phylum Actinomycetota; class Actinomycetes; order Kitasatosporales; family Streptomycetaceae; genus Streptomyces; species Streptomyces sp. NPDC059037. The sequence continues at coordinate 3,450 of NZ_JBHYIG010000117.1, read as the reverse complement.
GGGGAAGCCGTAGCCCTGCGCGCGCTGGTAGAGCGGCACCCGGGTCTGCTTCTCGGTGGGCTCGGAGATCGCCCACTGGTTGTTCTGGCAGAAGAACACGACGGGCGCGTTGTAGACCGCGGAGAAGGTGAACGCCTCGGCCACGTCTCCCTGGCTGGAGGCGCCGTCCCCGAAGTACGCGATCACGGCCGAGTCCGCGCCGTCCTTGGCCACGCCCATGGCGTACCCGGTGGCGTGCAGGGTCTGCGAGCCGATGACGATCGTGTACAGGTGGAAGTTGTTGGTGTTCGGGTCCCAGCCGCCGTTGTTCACGCCGCGGAACATGCCGAGCAGGTTCGTCGGGTCGACCCCGCGGCACCAGGCGACGCCGTGCTCGCGGTAGGTCGGGAAGACGTAGTCGTCGTCGCGGGTAGCGCGTCCCGAGCCGATCTGGGCGGCCTCCTGGCCGAGCAGCGAGGCCCACAGGCCCAGCTCGCCCTGGCGCTGCAGGGAGGTGGCCTCGGCGTCGAAGCGGCGGGTGAGGACCATGTCGCGGTACAGGCCGCGCAGGTCGTCGGCGGTGACGTCGGCGACGTACGCGTCGTACTCGGCGTTCTTGACGCGCTTGCCCTCCGGAGTCAGCAGCTGTACGAGCTGAGGCTCCGTGCTCTTCTTCGGGGCGGCCTTCTTGGCGCTGGCGCGCTTCCCGCCGCTCGTACTGCTGCGGCGCGGTGTGCGCGCGGCGGTGCTCTCCACGGTCACGTGTGCTCCTCCGTCGGTCCGGCCCCCGGGATTACCGGGTAAGCCAGTGCGGCTCGCCTGCTCCGTGCCCGCGCACGGGGTGGGTGCGACTCGGCCGGGAACAGGCGTGACAGGTGCCCCGGCGAGCGCCCTGCACAATGCACGTTACCCAGTGCTTCCCAATTCTGTGAAACCCCATCTGACCTGCGAATTTGCTTGGATTTCCAAGTACCTGACTGCTTGGATTTCCGAGTAAATCGAGAAAGGCGGGAACACTTCCTGGTCACAGCACTGATCACAGCCTGGCAGGGGGCCGGAACACCGGCACGTTATCCCGGCCACCCCGCGCACGGGAAGGGTTCACGGGGTACGGGTAGAGATCGTCCACCCGGGCGCACAAAGGCATGGTGTGTGAGACTGACACCGTGCGCGAAGACGGAAAAATTACGGTATTCCTCCTCGACGATCACGAAGTGGTCCGGCGTGGAGTTCATGAGCTGCTCTCCGTGGAGTCCGATATCGAGGTCGTCGGCGAGGCGGGCACGGCGGCCGACGCCCTGGTCAGGATCCCGGCCACGCGCCCTGATGTGGCCGTTCTCGACGTACGGCTTCCGGACGGCAGCGGGGTGGAGGTCTGCCGCGAGATCCGTTCGCAGAACGAGGACATCAAATGCCTGATGCTCACCTCGTTCGCCGATGACGAGGCCCTCTTCGACGCGATCATGGCCGGCGCTTCCGGCTATGTACTCAAGGCCATTCGCGGCAATGAACTGCTCACCGCCGTACGTGATGTGGCGGCCGGAAAGTCCCTGCTCGACCCGGTGGCGACGGCCCGCGTCCTGGAACGCCTTCGCGACGGGAACAACCCCAAGGGCGACGACCGCCTCGCGAACCTCACCGACCAGGAGCGGAAGATCCTCGACCTGATCGGCGAGGGCATGACCAACCGCGCGATCGGCGAGCGACTGCACCTCGCCGAGAAGACGATCAAGAATTACGTCTCCAGCCTGCTCTCGAAGCTGGGCATGGAGCGGCGCTCCCAGGCGGCCGCGTACGTGGCGCGCCTGCAGGCGGAGAAGCACCACTGAACGGACCCGCGCACCGGCAGGGGGGCTGTTCCACCAGGAGGGTGATCCGCCATGCGAGCTGTCGCGGTCAAGGCGTTCAAGGCCGAACCTGAGCTGATGGAACTGCCGGATCCGTTCCCCGGCCCCGGAGAAGTGCTCGTCAGGGTCGACTTCGCCTGCCTGAACCCCTACGACTGGCAGGCCGCCGACGGCCTCCTCGAAGGCGAGGCGCCCCACGTCTTCCCGCTCGTCCTGGGCGTCGATTTCGCGGGCCGGGTGGACGCGGTCGGGCCGGGCGCCGAGCGCTTCCACGTGGGCGAAGCCGTCTTCGGCCAGGCGTCCAGGCCGCCGATCGGCGCGGGCAGCTACGCCGAATACGTGACGATGCCGCAGGACGCGGTGATCTCCAGCGTCCCGGCGGGCCTGAGCCTGGAGAGCGCGGCGGTCCTGCCGACCGCGGGGATGACGGCGGCGCAGATCCTGCAGACCGCGGGGGTCCGCGAGTGCGCGAGCCTCCTGGTCATCGGTGCGACGGGCGGCGTGGGCACCCAGCTCACCCAGCTCGCCGCGGGCCGTGAGGTCCGTGTCCTCGCTGCGGTGCGCGGCGACGAGCGGCACCGGATGGCCGCCCTGGGCGCCGCCGTCACGATCGACACCACGTCGCGGGACCTGTCCGCCGCGGTCCGCGAGGAGTACCCGCAGGGCATCGACGCCATGGTCGACCTGGTCTCCGGCGACCCGGAGTCCTTCGCCGCCAACGCCGCCCTGGTCCGGACCGGCGGTGTCGCCCTCACCACCCGCTCCGCCGCCGACCCCGCGCAGTCGCCGCCCGGCGTCGAGGTCGTCGACTTCGACCTGCGGGCCAGCTCGGAACTGCTCGACATCCTGGCCGCCGCGGTCGTCAAGGGCGTCCTGGAGGTCCCGATCGAGGCGGAGGTGCCCCTGGAGAAGGCTCCACGGGCGATCGCCAAGGCCCGGGGCGGCGGGGCGCGGGGCAAGACGGTGCTTGTGCTCTGAAGGACTTACGTCCCGATCCTCTAGGGGCGGGATCCTCTGTCCTGGCACCTCCCCGTGCCCGAGGGTGGATGCCATGCCCACCGACGAACCGGACGAACAGGACGAACAGCTCGCCTACGAACTGCTCAGCCGCACCGACTACGGCCGGGTGGCGACCAGCATGCGCGCGCTGCCCTTCCTCGCCGCGGCCCGCCACATCGTCGTGGACGGGCGCATCCTGCTGCGGATGCACAAGGGGTACGGCTACCACCAGGCCTGCATCGGCAGTGTCGTCGCCTACGGAGCGGACAATCTCAACTCGGCGAGCGCCCGCACGGCACAGTGGACCGTGCAGTTCGTCGGCGTCTGCGAGGTCATCGAGCCGACCAACGACGAACTGGAGCTGTTCGGCCCGGGCCCGCACTACGTGGACGGCGATCTCTACGACCCGGTCTACCTCCGGATAGAGCCGCAGCTTGCCACCGTGCACACGCTGCACGGCGGCCGGGACCGCCGGCTTCAGCACCTTCGGTAGACGGGCCCCAGAGGCGCAGAACGCGGGGCCCGGGGGGGGGGGGGCGTGTGGGGGGGGCCCCCGCCGGGGGGGGGGTTATAACCCCGAGGATTTGTGGACGCCCGGCCACCCCGCGGGGGGCGCGGCCCCCCG
>NZ_JBHYIG010000116.1:0-27523 GCF_042740015.1 Streptomyces sp. NPDC059037 | reverse complement strand
GTGTCTTTCTTCGTGGCTTGTCGGCGTACGCCCCAACGTGGCCCCGGCAAGATTTCCGTGAAGTCGGGGTGTGCCACCGTGCGCCGGTGACACTCCGTCACGGGTAGCGGCAGTGTCGGCGAGTGTGATGACCTCGTACGAACGTGGGCTCCGCATCTGGATGCGGTGCGGGTGGAGCGGGTGTGGTCGTCGGATGGCGTGGTTCGTATCGCCGCCCGTACCCGCGAGTTGAGGGTGGCGTGTCCGGACTGCGGTCGAGGGTCGGAGCGGGTGCACAGCCGCTATGTCCGCACGCTGGCCGACGTCGCCGCCGGTGGCCGCCCAGTGCTGGTCAGTCTGACGGTGCGGCGGCTGTTCTGCGACGCCCCGAGCTGCGGGCGACGGACGTTTGCCGAGCAGGTCGAGGGGGTGACGGTGCGCTATCAGCGCCGCAGTCCGCTGCTGCAGCAACTCGTGGAGATGGCCGGGGTGATACTGGCCGGCCGTGGCGGGGCTAGGCTTCTGCGCATTATGAAGACGCCGCTGTCGCGGACAAGTGTGCTATTTCAATTGATGCGTATGCGGCTGCCGTCGGCCGCGACACCGCGGGTGCTGGGCGTGGACGACTTCGCGTTGTACGCGGACGTCTATGGCACGCTGCTGGTGGATGCCGACACGCGGCTGCCGATCGAGCTGTGGGCCGGGCGCGATGCCGAGCAACTCGCCGCCTGGCTGCGCACCCACCCCGGCGTCGAAGTGGCGTGCCGGGACGGCTCGCTGGTTTACCGGCAGGGCATCACCGACGGAGCCCCTGATGCGGTGCAGGTCAGCGACCGCTTCCACCTCTGGCAGGGGTTGTCGAAACGGGTCGGGGACGTTGCCGCCGCCCACCGCGGCTGCCTGCCCGCTGCGGTCCCCGACCCCGAACCGACCCCGCCATCGCCGACGGACCGGTCCGAGACGGCCGATACTCCCGCCCGCCGCCATGCCAAGCGGCTGTTCGAGGCGGTGCGCGAGGTCTCCGGCTCCGGCCGTTCGCTCAGCGCCATGGCCCGTGAGCTGGGCCTGAACCGGCGCACCGTGGCGAAGTACGCACGTGCTGCCTGCTGGCAGGAGTGCGTACGGCGCCTCCCGCCCCGCCGGTCCACGAGCCTCGACCCGTATCTGGAGTATCTGCGTGAACGCTGGGAGGAGGGCGAGCACGCGGCGACGGTGCTGCACCAGGAGATCGTCGCCAAGGGCTACTTGGGCCACTATCAGCGCGTCAAGATGGCCATCGCGCCGCTGCGGCGCGGTCTGCCGATCGACACGCCACGCGAGCGGCCGCCCTCGCCCCGTCAGGTCGCCCGGTGGATCACTACCGCACCGACCCGACGCGGCCTGCGCGCCACCGAGGCACTCCGGCGGCTGCTCGCTCACTGCCCGGAACTGGACCGAGCTCACAACTTGGTACGGCAGTTCGCGGCCATGCTCGACGCCCGCGATGCCGCACCGCTACCGGGCTGGATCGAGCAACTTGAAGCCTCCCGCCTCCCGGCCTTGGCCAGCCTGGCCAGAGCCCTCCGCGAGGACCAGCTCGCGGTCGTGCAAGGAATCACCACCCCGTTCAACTCCGGTGTCAACGAAGGCCGGATAACGGACCTGAAGCTCCAGAAGAGGATCACGGCGGGCCGCGCCGGGGTTCCACTCCTCCGGCAACGCGTCATCCTCATGGCCCACCTCCGACGCCGCTACCCGTGACGGAGTGTCACCGGCGCACGGTGGCACACCCCGACTTCACGGAAATCTTGCCGGGGCCAGAGAGCCCCGTACGCCGACATGGCTCGCCTCGCTCGTCCCGTGAAGGCAGTGAGCACAAGGGATCAGCGGAGCTGATCCGGATCTGGCGTTGAAGAACATCCTCGTCGCGTCAGGAGCCGAGCCATGGACTGCCCGAACTGCGCCATCGACATGGAGTCGAACGCCCACGGCGTCCGCGCCAGCAAGAAGGCCGAAAAGGTCACGTGTCCCAAGTGTGGCTACAGCGAGACGCGCTGAGCAGCGGCTTCTTCGCCCTGCCTTTCCTCTTCCCCTCCACTGCGGTCGCGAAGGAAGCCACGCCGATGAACACGCTCCAGACCATGCCCGGCTTGCCCATCATCCTCATCGTCTTCGCTGCCGTCCTCGCGACGATGGGACTCGCCTTCCTCCTGCCAGACCTGATCGGACGGAAGCCGAAGTCTATCTGGGTTGGGATTCCCGCACCGGCGAGAGCGCCTTCAAGACCGGCATGACGGAGCTGGACTACTGGTTGAGCATCCGCATCACCGACGAAAACACACCAGCCACCGTCGAGGCGAACCCGCCGGCGACGCAAGACCTTGAGAACGCCGTGTTCGAGGACCGGTTCTTCGCCGATCGCGCCTTCTCGCCGTCGCTGCGGCTGGTCCTGGCCGATCTGATCCGCCGCGGCGAACTGCCGTGCGGCGACTATCTGTTCCGGCACTGGTGGTGATCGAAGCGGAATGAAGGTTGGAACCATCGCTCAGTCTCAGACATCCGTCTTCGACGTCGCCGAGTACATCCTGCAGAAGCACGCCAGGGCCGAGCCCGATCGGCTGACGATGAAGCTTCAGAAGCTCGTCTACTACTGCCAAACCTGACACCGTGCCTGGGATGGCAGAGCCCTCTTCCCCGAAGCGATCCAGGCTTGAGCCTCCGGGCCCGTCTGCCCTGAGCTCTACGAGCTGCACCAGGGCTACTTCACCGTCCAGGCCGGCTTCTTCGCCAAACGGCTGTCTGAGGAGAGGCCCGGCCGGGCTCTCACCGTTGACCCTCTTGGTCATCGTGCGGGAGCTGCCCGCCGGTAGGTTGAAGGACTGAGGCGTGCGCGTCCTGGCCCACCTCCGCCAGGGACGTCACTGCCGAACGCGCTGTCCAAGACCGTGGCCGACCGCCGTACCGCTGCCCGAGGCGACCGGCTGCGGGCCCGCGATGCCGACGAGCTCAGGAGCGAGCTGAAGCTGCTCGCCATCCGGCACCGGCCTCTCAACGAACAACCGCGCCAACGCCTCGTCAGCTACCGGCGTCGGGAACCCGATGGATTCTCCGACGTGCTGGCCGCCCCAGGGCTCCCCGCCGACTTCCTCCATTGCGGCCGCTGCCTCTCCGCCCCATCGAAACTCGCCAGAACTCCGTCCGATGCCGTGCTCCCCATAGCTTCCGGGTGTCGGCCCACCCCGAGCCGCCCAGCCCCTTCACAGAGACGAGTCGCAGACATGACGATCAACGAACCGTTTCAGCCGCTGACTGCAGAGCAGCGAAACCACATAATCGCGCGCTGCCGCAAGTTCATTTCCCTGAAGGCGAACCTGGAAGGGGTGCCGAACAAACAGTACGTGGAAATCTTCGGCAACCTGGCCAGGGCTGTCCTCGGCGCCCTCGCCCAGGGTATGGCCGACCTCGGCGGCGGCAACCCCTTCGCCGTCACGGCCTTCATCGACGCTACTGACGAGCGACTCTCCGCGACGGTTGAGAGCGACGGTTCCCGTCTTTACGACGACACGGCCTCTACCCTCGTCGGCCAGGTGATCTTTGCTTCGCGGGCGGCGTATCACCCGGCGGGGGTCGTGGCTCGTACCACGGAGCCTGACGGCAGCAAGGCCGTTCAGGCGTGGAAGCTCGTGGACGGGCACCCGCTGCCCCTCCCTGCGTCGATAGCTGCCCAGTTGTGCGCAGTCGATGTGAGGACCGGCAAGCCCCAGGAGCCGCAGCGGGACATTCGCTACACCGACGCCTTCGACATTGCGCCGCTGTTCCTGCGCCTTCCTTGATCCGACGACCCTCCGCCCGGCACACCGGGCGGAGGGCGACCCGGCGTCGATCGCTCGGCGCCACCTCCGCGCCTGCCCCATCTGACGGGAAGAGGAACCCGATATGGCATCAGGCCACTGTGCTGGCGTCAGGCCGATCCGACGCCGACGCCACGCGTTGCGAGCACAAGGTGAAGACCTCGGGCCGGCCCCGCGACCCCGAGTCCGGCTGCACCGGCCGCACCCAGTTCCAGATCGTGTGCAGTGAGCACGGCACCGTCGGAAAGCCGCACTCCCTCAAGCTGTTCGCCGGCCCGGCGGCCGCCGCGCACCGCCAGGAGCACCGCGCCACCCTCGCCATCCGCTGCCCTCACAGCCTGACGCCCGCTTTCACGGCCCGGGACGCCCTACGCGTCCCGGGCCCCCGCATGGGAGGACACGTAGATGACCACCTTCATGGACCGCTTCGCCGACCGCGTCACCGAGGTCACCACCGAACTCGCCACCCTGGACATGCCGCTCACCGTCCCGGCCGGCCCCTTCACCACCGACGAGTACGGCTGGATCGACTTCACACCGGAGATCGACCGCTCCAGCCTCGCCTGGTGCAGCGCCGTCCAGATGCTCGCCGACCACCGCCACACCCCTCTCTCCTGGCAGATCCCCAGCGCCGACGCACTCCTGCGTGAGCTGGGAGTCCCCGGACTCGCCACCCTGCACCGCGACCTGGTCGGCGCCCCCATCGACTACCGATTCACGCCCTGCCCCTACTGCGACGGCATGGGCGAAGACCCCACACTCCCCACCTGCGAACAACTCGGCTGCCGCATCCCGGCGAACATCGCCGACCACCCCCACGGCTGCCCCGTCTGCCGGGGCGAGAACTGCGAGCCCGACTACTACGCGGAGCGGCAGATGGACGAGGCAGAGCAACTGTGGGCCGAAGCGATCGCGGCCAAGACACCGCCCCGCCGCTCGTGGCGCACCCTGCTGCACCGCCGCTGAAGAACCACCCCAGCCCGGCCCGGGGCGGCTGCCGACTGGGCGGACCGTCAGGCATGGCTTGCCGCCGACCACTTCCGCGACACACTCGCCAACGGAAACCGGGCAATGTGGGTGATGATCTGTCGCTACGCAGCCGACCTGCACGCCGCGACCTTGCGCGCCCGCCGCGAACACCGCACCGGCGCCATCTCCTGAACTCTTCTGGTGGTACCGGCTCGGCTCCACCTGGGACCTGATCCCTGCATATCGCACCGCGCGCGGCCTGACCGGCCAGGGCGCCTGACACCCCAACCCTCTTACGGCGCACTGCACCTGGGCGGGGCGTCCACGGTCACGGAACCCGAACCAACCCGAGGAGAACCCCGCATGTCCACGTTCACCGCACGCCCCAGCCTCACCAAGACGCGCCCCGCGTATGGCCGCCACACCGGCGCGATGCTCCGTGACGCGCTCCAAGCACTCGGGATCGTGCACCACGTCGACAAGCCGTGGCGCGGACTGCCTCATGAGTACCTGGTGTGCAGCGTGCCAGGGCGTGCGCGGGTGTGGATCCACTGTGTGGCCGACCCGTCCGCCCGCACCCCGGAGGGCCGCCGGTTCGCCGATCACTACGACCTGCCCACGGTCGCACTGTGGGGGCTGTGGCCGCCGTGGTCACCGACGACGAGTCAACCCGGTTCGTGTTCAACGGGTTTGGCAACGAGCACAAGCCCACGGCGAGCGCTGGCATGCAGGCCGGGCAGTGTGCTGCCGCCGTGGCCGAGCACTTCGGGCTGACGGAGCCGGAGCCTGAGTACACCTGTCTGAACTGCGCGCGCGTTATCGAGTGGATCGAGGCCGACGGGCAGGGCGCTTGGTACGACTCGTCCCACCGGATCGAGTGCGCGGACGGCGAGAACCTGCACGCCCCGGAGCCGCTGTGCGGCTGGTGCGAGGACTACGGGCTGATCGAGATCTTCGACGATTCCACCGACGCCCTGAAAGGGCACACCACGTGCGACAACGCGCCGTGTGTCGCCCGGCGCATCATGCGCAGCGATCAGGCCGAGCGCGAGCGCCAGGCCGCGCAGGCGCAGGCCGCCGCGCACGAGTGCACCGGCCCCCTGTGTTGTCCCCCGTTCTGAGCCCTCTGTCAGCGACGGCGTAATTCCCCACGATCTACATGATCCTGTCGGCGTAATTCCCCACCTGGGCTGAGCCCGGCACGGGCCGCCCGACGGCTGAGTGTGCGGCTGGACCGGTCCGTCAAGGGCGCCTTCGGCGGCGCTCCGCGCTGGCCTGTCGGCCACCCTGGACTGCACTGACCAGCCTGAACGGCGAGCTGGCTATCGGGCGGCCCGGGAACCTCTGGCGCCGTGGGGATCTCGGTGCACGGTCGTTGTCCCCATGGGGACAACGGTTGTAGCGCCGCCGTCCCCATGGCCCATTTCTCCGAGTTTGGGGTGGGGAATTACGCCGTCGTTCACACCCTCATAGCGCCCCCGACCCTGCGAGGAGTGCTTACAGACAGCCGAGCCGTCCGGCCACTCCGACACCGACCTGTTCATCGAACGGGATGCGGACGAACGCCCCGCCGACATACGCGGGCAGCACGTCAGCGAACAGCAGTGGGCGACCGTCCAGGACGTACAGGGTGCGGGGGAATGGCTGTGAGGAACGCACCAACGATCGCCCAGCTCCGCAACATCGCCGACCGTGCGGACCGCGGGCAACTCGCTCCAGCCGAAGTCGCGCGTCTGCGACAGGGCATCGACCGCTTCAGCCGCCGCACCAACACCAACGCAGCAGGCTGGGCTAACAAGACGCGAGCCCTACGCCGACGACTCACCGAACTCCACTACCCGGTGCAGCGCGGCTCGATCGCCGCCTGCGCCGAGTGCTCCGGCTGGAACGGGCGCCGCTGCGTCGGCCTCGTCACCCAGTGGCCCTGCCCCACCCTCGACGCCGTCGACGATCTCTTCCCCGCGAAGGAGACCGCGTGACGACTGCCCTGACTGTCTTCATCTGGCTGGCTTGCGCATGGCTGATCGCCATGTTCGTCGCCGCCGGGATCGCCATCCACCGCAGCCGCCGCGACCGCAAGGAGCAGCCATGACCGACACTCCAACACCCCCGCAGACGGCCCCAGGTGGCTCTGGGAGCGCCTCAGGGGCCCGAGATGGAGCCCGGGGGCCTCAGGCCCGCTCCGGGGCGCTCAGAGGGGCCGTGGAGGAATTCGGCAGTCACGACGGGCCGACCGTCGCCGAAGCGGCAGCTGACGACAAGCGGCACTGGGGCGAACGCGAATGGGGCGACGGATGAAGCGCCGCACCAAAGCCCGCGCCTGCACCGGCAAGAAACCCCACCCCGACCGAACGGCGGCACTCCGCCACATCTACGCCCTCAAACGCACCGACGGCGCCGTCCGTATGAGCCCCTACCGCTGTCCCTACTGCCGCAAATGGCACGTCGGACACCTGCCCAGACCCCGCCGCTAGTCAACCGGAGAACCGTCATGACGTCCCGAGTCTGGACCGGCGAAATCGACCGGTACCTCACCGCCGCCGGGCACGCCGGCTACCGCCTCCGCCAGGACAGCCACAACACCGCCCGCATCATCCACACCCAGCCGCACCTCGAGGTGTACGCGCGACTGCTCCAAGGACTCGGCTACCGCACCACCGTCGAACAGCCCACCGGCATCCGGCCCCTGCGCCTCCGCGTCACCCGCGCCTGAACGCCCCCGTGAGTCCGGGGGCTCCGCCTCAGTCCCGCGACGGCACCCTGGCGGCCAGGTTCGCCGCGTCGCCACCCGCGAGGACATCTGGGCAGCCGTCATCGCGGGCATCCGCACCGCCATCGCCGCCCTCTAACCCACACGCCTCCAGCCGAAAGGCCTTCCGCCATGAGCTACCGGACCACGATCAGCTACGGCACCTGGTGCAATCGCGTCAACAACTTCGAGTCCAATCCGGACTACTCGGTCGACGCCTACATCACCAACGCCGACCCCGCCTGGCTTGAGCTCCTCGACAATTCGGGCGCCCTCGAAAAGATCCGGATCGAGTACGTTCAGGCGATCAACGCAGCGCTGCCCCCGTCGATCTCCCTGTCCGGAGACGAGTTCATCGGCCCGTGGCAGCCCGAAGAGGGGGAGTTCGACGGCTACCCCACCGACGAGTCCGACGGCCTGGACTTCGCCGCCATGGTCGAGGACATCGACCTTGCGGCGATCGTGGAGCGCAACGAACCCCTCACCCTGGACGACATCGGCCGCTGGGAACTCAAGTCGAAGGCGAAGAGCCCCGCGAAGACCGCTTCGGGCGTCATGGCCAAGCTCGGCCTCAAGCCGTTCACCTACGTGGCGTGCGGCGACTCCAAGCGCCCCCAGGCCATCTACCTGGCCGGCGAAGTCCGTGCCGCGCTGGCCGCCCGGCCAGGCCGGGGCACGCGCAGCGACCTGGCAGCCGAATGACCCTGCGCCCTTCCCAGCTGCCCAAACTGCGAGCGCAGACCCTCCGGCGGCTGCGCGCCGAGTCGCTCAGCTCCTCCCGCGACGCGTTCATGCTGCCCGGCGATGACGCTCTCGTGGAACGCATGACGACGCACCTGCGGGCTGCTGCCCTGTACTGGATCAGCGACGACATTGCTCGACCCTGCCACCCGGAAGGGTCCAGGTGCTCTCGCCCTTCGGCGGCACGTGACGGGCGAGCAGTACCCGCCCGCCCTCGATGCACACGGCGTACGCCGCCAGCCGGAAACTCATTCCCCCGCACCTCCCACCGGACCCTATCCCGACGTCCGAGAGCCATTCAGCGCCATGAGCGCAGAGTGGAGCCAGATCAACTTCTTACGCCTGGAGCCACTTCAGTTCCGTGCGGTGGAGCCCAAAGAAGGGGTCAGGCGCGCATTCCGTGAAGACGATCACGCTCCTGCGCGCTGGTGACGCTCCGTCGCTTCGCGGGCATTTCCCGGGTGTGCAATGAACTGGTCGAGAGAGTGTTCCCGCACCTTGGATCGGTGCTGGTGGAGCAACTGGTGCTGAAGGAGGGCGTGTTACACGTCGTGGCGTGTACGCGAGACGGCATTCCTGCCAGATGCCCAGGTTGCGGGGCGGCGTCCGGGCGGACACACAGCCGGTACGTGCGGCACCTCGCGGACGCGCCGACCGGGGGCCACCCGGTCGTGGTCGCCTTGTCGGTGCGGCGGCTATTCTGCGACGACGCCGACTGCGGCAAGGTGACGTTCGCCGAGCAGGTCGAGGGGCTGACCTTCTTCTACGGCCGGCGCACGCCGCTGCTGCAAGCGGTGTTGCAGGCGCTCGGCGTGGTGCTGGCCGCGAGGGCGGTGGCCCGTCTGGGCCTGCTGCTCGGCATGAGGGGGAGCCGGATGACGGTGCTGCGGCTGGTCATGGCCCTGCCCGACCCGGCGGGGACCACGCCGCGGGTGCTGGGTGTTGATGATTTCGCCATCCGGCGCGGCCACCGGTACGCCACCTTGTTGATCGACTGCGAGTCGCGGCTGCCACTGGACGTACTGCCGGGCCGGGACAGCGAGGCACTGGCGGCCTGGTTGGGTGAGCACCCGGGAGTGGAAGTGGTGTGCCGGGACCGGGCTGCCTGTTACGCGAACTCTCGGGAATTGCATCAGATGGGCGAGAACCTGCAGGTCGCGAGGTCAGGGTTAGGCTTGGCGAGGACTCCATCCTCCTACAACTTGGCGTCCTGAGCTGGGAGTTTGGCGACTTGATCCCATCTGATGCAGGATTTGCCCTCTGAAGGGGAGGGTGAAAGTGGGTCTTCAGCGGCGTGCCGACCTGGCTGGGGCGGCTCATCTGGAGTTGGTCTCCGGGGTGGCCCAGCTGCGTCCGCAGGACGCGATGGTCGAGGCGATGGTGCGGGGCTGGCGGGCCCAACAGGCCGCTCGTGGACTTCGCGAGGACACGGTCACCGCCCGGGAACGACTCGTACGCCGGTTTCTGGAGTACACCAACGAATACCCGTGGGCCTGGACGCCTGGTCACGTGGATGAGTGGTCACTGTGGCTGACCAGTGAGAAGCACCTCGCGCCGTCCGCGATCCGCAGCTACCAGGGCAGCCTGCGCCTGTTCAGCGAGTTCCTGATCGACGGCCGTTACGGCTGGGCGGTGGCCTGCGAGGACGCCTTCGGCACTCACCCGGTGGCCATCTGCCACGAGTGGAACACCATCGCCCACCTCAACGACTATGAAGGGCGTCCTGAGGCGAGGCCGTTCACCCGCGAGGAGATCCAGCGGTTCCTCGACTACGCCGACGACCAGGTCGAACGGGCGGTCCGGGCCAAGCGGAAGGGTGCCCTCGCCGCCTACCGTGACGCCACTCTCTTCAAGGTCATCTATGGGTGGGGGCTTCGCCGGACCGAGACGTCGAAGCTGGATGTCGTCGACTTCGGGCGGAATGCGAAGGCTCCGCAGTTCGGTCGGTACGGCACGCTCAACGTCCGCTATGGCAAGGCCAAGAAGGGCCAGCCACCGCGTCGTCGGAACGTGCTGTCGGTGATGGACTGGGCGGTGGATGCGGTCGCCGACTACGTGGAGAACGTGCGGCCGCGGTTCGGCTGCGAAGATCACCCCGCGTTGTGGGTGACCGAGCGGGGCGGACGGGTGAAGCCGGCGGAAATCAACGCCCGGTTCGTCGCCTACCGCGACGCCCTGAAGCTTCCGAAGGCGCTGACGGTCCACTCCGCTCGCCACGCCTACGTCACCCACCTCACGGAGGACGGGGTTGACCGGCGGTTTCTGCAGCAGCAAGTCGGTCACGAGAATGACAGCTCCACCGCCATCTACACCCACGTCAGCGACGACTTCATGAACACCATGCTCCACAAGGCACTCGCGCCCGCGCTCGCCCCCACCTCCGCAGAAAAGGACCGCTGATGGCCGCGAAGCTGGACTACCACTGGCACCTGCGCAAGGTCATGGCCGACCGCGGGCTCTTCTCCACCACCGACCTGATCCCGCTCCTCGACGAACGCGGCATCACCCTGTCCTCCAGCCAGGTCTACCGGCTCGTCGTCGAGCGTCCCGAGCGGCTCAGCCTGAAGATCCTCATGTCCCTGCTCGACATCCTCGACTGCACCATGGACGACCTCATCGAGCCCGTCGCCGCAGCCGGTGCCGGAGCAACTGCCAGGACAAAGAAGGCTGTTGGCGCCGAGGCCGGTGTCGTTGACCTGCGACCCAAGCGAGCCCGCATCCGCGGCGTCGAGCGGTCGTGACCGCACCCGGGCATGCCGACCGGGCCGTCTGTGACCCGATCGGGCTGATCGTGGACCTGGTCGCGGCCGTTGAACATCAACTGGAGCCCGACCGGATCCGTGCCGTGGTCACCGGCGTCGCGGGCGGCCGCGCGAAGTCACGCCGCCTTGCAGCGCATCTGGCCGAGCATCCCCGCGTGCTGAACGATGGTCGCTCGCCGGCGCCCAGGGCCGTCGGTGACCTGCTCATCGCCCTGCGTGAGGCCGGAGCCCAGGGCATCTCGCCGCCGTGTTGCGCCGGGTGCGGCAGGCAGATGCGAACTCTCCAGCGCCGCGGCCAGGACTGGTACTGCTGGAACTGCGGGCCACAGCCCGAGCCGTGTGCTGCCTGCGGAAACACCCGCCGGGTCGCGTCACGCGACCGGGCCGGGCGGCCGCGATGCGGCAAGTGCCCGGACACCGACGGACGCGACCCCATCGCGGTGATCGCAGCCCTGATCACTGAACTGGACTCGCAGACCGGACAGGAAGTAGTCGTTGACGCGGTCCACCGATCGGCACCCCGCCCCTCCTACCAGCAGAAACTTGCCTGGGCCCTGGAAGCCAACCCCGCCCTGCTGACCGGGGACGGCCACCTCGCACCCCACCGCGCGATCCTCAAACTGATCGACCTGCTGCACCGGGCCGGCGTCGCCGGGATCGTCCGGCCCTCCTGCCCCGGCTGCCACAGAGTCGTACGCATCGACAAGCCTCTCAACGGGCAGCGGGTCTGCCGCACCTGCATCGCCCACTCCCGCATCGAGGAATGCTCACGCTGCGGAGCCCGCCGGGACCCGGCCACCCGCGACGACCACGGTCGACCGCTGTGTCCGAACTGCCTGGTCAACGACCCGGCAAACCTGGAGCTCTGCATCAACTGCGGCAGACGCAAGGTCGTGAGCACCCGCACGCCGGACGGTCCGCTCTGCTCAAGCTGCCCCGCCCTCACCATCAGGACCTGCAGCATCTGCGGCCAGAAAAGGCCCTGCGGCACCTCCCGCACAACGGGCAGGCCATGGTGCCCGGACTGTCAGCGCCGCTCGGCATCATGCTCGGCATGCGGAGGATTCGCGGCGATCGTCTCCGGCACCCTCGCCGAGCCTCTGTGCGCGGACTGCACCACATCCGAGGTCTGGCATACCTGTCCCACCTGCACCGATCCTGACTACCCGCACCCCGGCCAGTGCGCTCGCTGCCTCATCAACCGACGCCTCAACGAACTGCTGGGTCCCCCGTCCGATGCCCTTCACCCCGGCCTCGAAGCCCTCCGGCACAACATCGCCACTACTGAGCACCCCATCACCGCCAGGCGATGGCTGAACAAACCGTCCGTCTCCCCAGTCCTGTCCGACCTCGCGGCCGGCCGACGGGCCCTGACCCACGAGGCCCTCGACGAACTGCCCGGCAGTCCGCCCCTCGCCCACCTGCGCCAAGTCCTCGTCGGCGTCGGTGCCCTGCCCGAGCGCGATGAGTACATGGTCCGCCTCGAACGCTTCCTCACCGGCCTTCTCACATCCCACCAGGACCCCGAACAACGCAAAATCCTGCACCGGTACGCGATCTGGCACCTGGTCCGGCGGCTTCGCCGGCGCAACAACGGCCGCCCCATCACCCCGCAGCAGTTCATATCTGCACGTCAACGCACCCACGCGGCCGTCGCTTTCCTGAACTGGTTGACGGCCCACGACCTCGCACTGGAGACCTGTCGGCAGGCCGATCTCGACCAGTGGCTCACCGATGACTCCGCCACCTACCGCCAGACGGCCGGGCACTTCATCCGCTGGGCTCGCACCAACAAACTCACCGCCGTCCACGTCCCCGCCGTCCGCTGGAGCGGCCCCACGCAGCCACTCGACGACGAACACCGCTGGAACGTCGCACGCCAGCTCCTGCACGACGACACCCTCAAGCCCGAAGACCGCCTCGCCGGGCTGCTTCTCCTCCTCTACGCCCAAGGCCTATCGGCGATCCACCGGTTGACCACCGAGGACGTCGAGGTCGGTGCTCAGGAAGTACGTCTCCACCTCGGCAACGCACCCGTCCACCTGCCCGAGCCCGTCGCCGGACTGGCCCGGGTCGTCGCTGCGAACCGGAAGGGCCACGCGACCATCGGGGCCCTGGCGCCGTCTCCATGGCTCTTCCCCGGCGGCCAGCCCGGACGACCGATCAGCACCACACAGTTGACCCAGCGCCTCAATCAGCTCGGGATCCGGCCCAACCAGGCCCGCAGCACCGCGCTCTTCCAGCTCGCCACCGAGATTCCTGCCGCGATCCTCGCCCGCACCCTGGGCATCCACACCGACGTCGCCGTCGCCTGGCAACGACTCTCCGCCGGTGACTGGGCCAACTACGCCGCCGAGGTCAGCCGCCGGGCCCAAGGACCTTGATCACGGCGGGCATGTCAGACCCCTCTGACATGCTCCCTCTCATGTCGCACGAACCCGCCCTCGACCTTGTCCAGATCACCGACCCGCACAACGTCACCCCGGAACTCCGGCAAGAGCTGATCGACTGCTGGATCGCTGTCACCAACGCGGGCGGCGCCGCCGGATTCCCTTTCCCGCCTGTCGCTGATCACGACGTCACGCCTGTCGCGGACAAGCTCCTCAGCCGACTCGACCCGCAGCAGAGTCGACTCCTCATCGCCAAGGCCGACGGCGTCCTCGCCGGATGGGTCATCCTCAACCGCGACCCCTACCGGCTCATCGGGCACTGGGGCACCATTCACCACCTCCAGACCCACCCCGACTGGCGCGGGCGAGGCATCGGCGCCGCCCTCGTCCACGAACTCCAGAAGATCGCCCGAGATGAGCTGGGGCTGGAACAGCTGCATCTCGCCGCCAGGGGAGGCGAGGGGCTGGAGGACTTCTACGGCCGGCTCGGATGGCGCGAGGTCGGCCGCTGGCCCGGGGCCCTCCGGCTCGCCCCCGACGACGTCCGAGACGAGGTTCTCATGGTCCTCGCCCCTCTCTGATCACAGAGGCATTCGGACAGTTCCAATTCCCGACGTCACCATTAACGGCGCCCGCGAAGGCGCCCCGGAAGCGGCCCACTGTGCTGATCGGTGGCATGTCTGGCACAACCTGGGTGAGGCCGTCGAGCGCCTGGTCAACCAGCACCGAGCCGCGTTGCGCGATGCCGTCGCCAAGCATCCTGCCGAAGAAGTCGACCCGAACCAGCAGCCCGGACAGTCGACGGACGAGGTGCCGCGCAGAGTACCGGAGGGGCGTTTCACCAACCGGGCCCGTGACACCCACACCGCGGTCCAGGCCGAACTGGCTCACGGATACAGCCTCCGGGAGATCGCCCGTCGGCTGCGGATGACCCGCAAGACGGTGACCAAGTACGCGCGGGCCGCCACACCGGAGTCCCTCTTCCGTGACCAGTGGCAGAACCGCGCCACCATCCTCGACCCCTTCAAGCCCTACCTCTGCCAGCGGTGGAGCGATGGCTGCACCAAGGCGAACCGGCTCTACGACGAGATCAAAGAGCTTGGCTTCAAGGGCAGTTACAGCACCGTCTGCCACTTCCTCCTCCCGCTGCGCGAAGGCCGCCCGCCGTCTCCACTGCCGCCGTCCCCGCGCACGGCCACCCGATGGATCATGAGCCACCCCGACCACCTGCACGAGGACAACCACCAGTACCTCAAGAGACTCCTGGAACTGTCCCCGGAGCTGGCCTCCGCCACTGCCCACGTCCGCGCGTTCGCGACCTTGATGGACCAACGTGATGGCGCCCGGCTCCCTGATTGGATCGCCGCGGTCCGCGCCGATCCCGCCTGCGGCCTGAGCTCCTTCGCCACCGGCCTCGAAACCGACCAAGACGCTGTGGTCTACGGGCTGAGCACCAAGTGGAGTTCCGGGCCGGTCGAGGGCAGAGTCAACGACCTCAAGGCCCTCAAGCGAGCCATGTTCGGCCGCGCTGGCCTCCCACTCCTGCGCAAGAGACTGCTGCTGATCGCCTCAAGCCGCCGACCACTCACCGTGACCGGGGCAACGACGTCATGATCGTCTTCACGGAATGCGTGCCTGACCCCAACCCCACCTGTCGGCGTACACCGGAACGTGGCCCTGGCAAGAAAGCCCCGTACCCCGACACCACCCCGCTCCGCTGGGACCTGAACGACGTCCTGTGGGGTGACACCGTCACTGTCCTGCTCCCCGGCCCGAACAGCGAGCCGTACTGGCTGGAGTTGGACCCGGAGCGCGCGACCGTGCTCCGCGAAGACCTGACCGGCCCCGAGGCGAGGAGGTGCGGGCCGAGCCCGAGCCAAGCACTCGCCCGTGTCTGGGCGAGTCGTCTACCGCCTACCCACACCACACACGCAGGCCGCACGTGCAGATGACACGGGCGGCCTGCTCCGATCGTGCTCGCCCGACCTGGAGATGACATGACCCAGCCCGACTCGACCGAGACTGCCCACCATCTCCCCGCCGACTGGCCTCCGGCCGTGCGAGACGCGTTCTGGACTGCCGTGAACACACCGACCCACGGCGAGTCGGCCGCCGCCATGCTGGCCTTCGTGCAGATGCTGGCCCCGCAGCCGCTCGTCTCGTCCGACCTCCGCGACCGCATCACCGAAGCCCTGTACACCACCCGCCGCACCGACTACGAGGGCGCCGCGAACCACCGCGAGCACCGGTACGACGCCCGCTGCGCCCTGTGTGCTGGAGACGTGGACGCGCTCACCGCTGCACTGCTGGCCGTGTTGCCTGACCGAGCCGCCGAACTGCTTCAGGCGCAGGCCGAGGCGCACCAGTACAGGACCGCCTTGCAGGGGGCAGCGCGCCGAAGCGCAGCGCTCCCCGACCCGGCCGCCAACCGGGTCGCGATCCTCACCGAAGCCGCCGACGGCTTCGACCGGCACGCCGAGCAGGCCCTGGACGGGGTCGGGAACAATGCCGCCTTCGCGGCCAAGGCACTCAGGGACCAGGCCGCGGTATGGCTGGAGGGAGCTGAGATGCTGCGTCGCATGGCCGCCGAGGCGCAGCCCACCACCAAGCCCGAGGCGTCGGCAGCCATCCGCAGGAAGCTCCGGAAGTGGGCCTACGCCGCAGGGCACATCGAGTCGGAGCTGGACGGCGCAGTCCCGCGCAGTGACCTTGTTGAGCCTCTGATGAACAGCACCGATCCCCGAGCCGTCCAGTTCGCCGAGTCCCGCTACCGTAACGGCTACGGGCCGACCGTCGCCGAATCCTGGGACGAACTCCGTCCAAGCACCCGTCAGTTGCTCGTCAGCGAGGCCGAGTCATGGCTGGGCGCCGCCGTCGCCGCCGGACTTATGCCGCCCGCCGCCCCGACCGCCGAGGGCCTCGCGGCCGCCGACGACCCGACGCATCTCCGCTGGGGCCTGGACGACGTCCTGTGGGGCGACGATGACACCGTGATTGTCCTCATGTCCGACGAGGAGCGGCGCCCGTACTGGCTGGAGCTCGACCCCGACCGAGCGACCGTACTCCGCCGAAACCTCGCCGGACCCGACAGGGAACCGGCCGACGAGGAGAACGGGCGCCGGCCGTGCGGCCACGACGATTACCACGACTCCCACGAGTGGCACGACCGGCCCGGCGTGTGGTGCCCCGGCATCGGCGCCGACTGACCGTGACCACCGAATGATGCAGCCCCGCCGCTGCCGGAAGGAGATCCGCAGCAGGTCTTTCGGATGACGTGGCCTCGAATCGATAGGCGATCCCGAATGGCCTGACAGGGGGCGAGTTGAGGGAGAGGGAATCGGGTGAGACACGGGTATTGCGCTGCAAGGCAGCGCCGGGGGTCTCACTGCCGAATCCATCACATCTTCCCGGGGGAGACCGCCATGCCCGAGCGCACCGAGCACGCCCTGCTCTACATCAAGTATGTCGACGACGCCCTTGCCGAGCAGGGTGTCGCCGCAGTCGAAGGCGCGATCTCCGGCATCAGCCTGAGGATCCTGGCGCGGGCTCTACCTGACGGCCGGACGTCCGTCGCCGTCTCGCTCTACAAGCGCGTGCACCGCATGCGCGCCTCGGGCAAGGCATTCCACTACTGGACCTCCGAGAAGCTCACGTCGATGGCCCGCACGAAGAAGGACCTCGTCGTCCTGCGCGACATCGACCGCCGCACCGGCAAATCCACCACCCGGCATGTCTTCTCCGAAACCGTGATAGAGCCCTGGATCCACGGGCTGTCCTGGACACTGCAGCAGTGGATGCGCAGCAACCCGCAGGCCCGACGGCTCGAAGGACCGGAGCCTGAGGGAGTCGACAACGCCGTGGACCAGGCGATCGCCGCGATCCGTGAACACATCGGCGAGCTGCCGAACTGGAACGACCGCTTCCCGCTGCTCAAGGACGACCGTCAGGATCGCCCGGCCTCCACCTACCTGCCCTATCTCGATGCCCACGACCATGCGCAGGTCGCGAAAGACCTCTTCGGCGTGCGCGCCTACCGTAGGCCGCTGGCCCGCGAGGTGAAGCGTCTGGACATCAGCACCCTGAGCTGGTTCGCCATGTTCCGCGGGTTGGTGCCCGTGGACTGGCTCATCGACGCAATGGGCACCACGAAAACAGCCGGTGGCCGCGACCTGATGCGCCAGCCGTCGCTCACATCCCTGCAGCGGCGAGGCATCCGCTCGATCCTGCGCCGGACTCCGCAGCCGGTGCTGCGACGGATCCTCAAGGAGCCCGTCCACCAGGCGCGGCGCACGCTGGCCGATGCAGCCAACTGCACGGCTCACCGTTTGGCCGTCACCCGTGACCTCAACCTCCTTCCGGAGATCATCGCTGCCCGCGGGCAGCGCCGGGTCCGCGGCTCCCGTGACCTCGAGCACCTGGTTCGGAACCTGCCCGCAATCGAGCGCTGGCACGACCCCCGGGGCCGCACGGCCCAGCGCGTCATACAGGAGGAGATCTGCGCCCTTCGCGAGATGGAGCACTACAACCGCGAGAGCCGGCTGCTTCCCGAGGGCACGGCCCAGGTCGCCGACTGGGAGCTCTGGAAGGACGAGGCGTTCCGCATGCAGGCGTTGGGTCTGATCGAGGACCGTCGGCGCGAGCTGCTGGCTGCCCGCGATCGTGAGCGCTACGAACGCGAGGAGGCCCGCCGCCTCAAGCGGATCGCGAAGCAGGCCCAGCGCCACCAATGGGCACTGCAGACGACCGCACTGCTGGATGGTCGGGAAGCAGCCCCTGGTCTGAGCCTCGTCGTTGCCCGTGATGCCAAGACGCTCTCCCGCTGGGGTGCGATGCTCAACAACTGCATCGGCGCGTACGCCGGTGAGCTGGAGCTGGATGTGTTTGCTGCGGTCTGCGATGCGGACGGCCGCGTGCGTCTGAACCTGCAGATCACGCAGTCGCATGGCGTAGAGCAGATCCTCGGGAAGTACAACCGCGACGCCGTGCGTGAGCTCGGCGAAGCGGCCCAGCAGATCGTCGACGGGCTGGTCGTCATGGAAGTCAGCTTCCATTCGGATGCTTTGGGCATGGACGGGCTGCGACTGCCCCAGAGGACTCACTGACGCCAAATCTCTACAAGGACCCCGCTTTGGTGCCCCGGCATCAGGTCGGGGTCCTTCTCTTGCTTCCCGGAATGCCGGAGGAGCACGTGGACTGCAGGGAATCTCCTTTCTGGGCTCCTGCCGCTCTGTAATCTCTGTAATCAGCACAGCTGATCCGGGAGACGACTCGCAGGTATGAACCCATGAGACGTCAGGAGTGACCACCGTGGCCCATTACAGTCAGGTGCCCATGTTCACCGACACCCTCGGATTCCTCTCGAACTTCGATGAGGCGCCCTTCTTCGTCCCGCAGCTGGGACGCGAAGCTGCCTCCGGTGAACACGCATTCAACGCGCTGAAGACCCTCGATTCCGCTGAGCAGAACCACGTGCTCAGTGCTCCGACTCCCGGCGAAAGCAAGCGGCGGGGTCGCCGGGTGACGCTGCGCCCCGGCTGGAACACCGGAATGCGCGTCTGGGCCATGCAGCGTGTGCTCATGGCCAAGTTCGCAGTCCCCGGCCTGAGCCAGCGGCTCGGCGCCACCGGTGACCTGATGCTCGTCGAGACGAATCACTGGCATGACCAGTTCTGGGGCTCGTGCTTTTGTCCGAAGCACGAGCAGGTCCCAGGCGCGAACATGCTCGGCGAGTTGCTGATGGCCATTCGCGCACACCACAGCTGACGGTCAGTTGTCCCACCGGAGGCCCTCCCCCGGCAGAGCGTCATGCTCCGCTGCGGGGAGGGCTTCCTTTTTCACTTCCCGCTCTGATGCTGCAGACAGTGCAGCGAAGACCCCGCCGCCCGGAGCACTTGCTCCGACGGTGGGGTCTCTTTTTCCGCGGCCCTGCGTGTGCCTACGGCCTGAACCACACCGGGGGTTGACCGTCGTACCTGCCTTGAAGAAGAACTCTTGGGGGACCTCGCCGATGCATCGCGGCGCGGCGTCGCTGGCGAAGTCGGGGAGAGAAGTTCGTTCCTGCGTGATCGTCATCGTTGCACCTCCAGAGCATCAGCGGGCTTCCCGGTGGACCCTTGCAGCGTCGTGCCCAGGAGCCGCTGTGATCCACGGGTGGCCCGGACCAGGCGGAGCGGAGATGACGGCCTTGCCGGTGGATTCACGGTGCTGGAGGGCTTCAACGGCCCCGGATGTGAGCTTGCTGATTTCCATGCTCAGTTCTCTACCTTCTCCTTCGCATGGTCCTCGACCTGGGCGGCCCTGTCGGCGTGCTCGGCCTCTTCGACCTGGTTGTCCTTGACGGGGTAGACACGCCCATCAGCGGAGCGGTAGAGCGTCCCGGCCTCGATCAGCGGCAGCACCCGAGCGGGGCTGACCATGAGTCCGGCGTGCGCGAACTTGTCGCCGTCGCGCTGCCACAGCAGACCAACGGCGGCAATCTCGATGATCTCGGCATCGGTGCCCGGGGTGGCGGTGGGTAAGAACTCGCGGGAGACGTGGAGGGGTTCGCCGCCGTCGGCTTGGTCGTTGTCCTCGTCGGGGGTGACGTCGTCGCCCGCGAACGTCACAGCGTCGAGTACCCACGCGCGGGCCTCGGACATCGCCTTGAGTTCGGTTCGGTCCCCCTTTCCGTCGAGCGTGCCGCCTGTGGAGAACTCCCAGCCGTCCGGCGTCCACTTCCACAGCATCCGCACGCCCCGGCCGCGCTCCTCGTTCACGTCGTGGGTTTGCACCACGGCTGCACTCGCGGGGTGGAGCAGGGTGCGCGAGGTCCACCGGCCGGACTTCTCGGCCTGGGAGATCAGCGTGACCGCTTCCGCCGGGAGCTGCTTGGACTCCCCATCGAGGCGGGCCGCCTTCTCCTCGGTCGCCGCCTTCTCGGCCTTCTCGGCCTCCTCGTCCACCGAGGTTTCCCCCGGCCAGTACTGACGAGCAGACAGCAGCCGGTACGGCTGCCCCTTAACGTCGTCGTGGGCGGTGTCGGTCTCCGGCTCGGTGACGGCCTCAGCCTTCATCACCCGGGACCACAGGCGGTAAGCCCGCTCCCCATCCTCTGTAAGGCCGAAGGCGCGCACGCCCGGCGCCACGGCGAACACCTTCACGTACCCGGCCGACCACAGCGCCGGGACACGGCCCCGCTTGATACGGGCCGCCACGTCGGCACGGTCCGGGCTGACGTCGTACGCCTTAAACCCCCCGCGCGTCTCCCTGACCTTGCCCTCACGGATCCAGCCCAGCGCCCGCCACTGGTCGCGGGAGAAGCTTAGGGCAGCGGCCTGCTCGATCTCGGCCGGTGTGACCACGCCCTCATCACGGCGCGCGTGGTCGTCGGCGTGCAGCTGGGCGGCGAGCTCGGCGTCGGCCCGGTTGTCGAACTGCATCGCCGCGCTCTCGTACTCGGTTCCGTCGCCGAACTTGTCCACCCACACAGTCACGGGGGCGTGCCGGGTGCATTCGACACCCCAACGGGTCTCCGCCAGGTCGAACGCGGCGGCTCGGGCGAACGCCTCACCAACGGCCATCGGCTCGGGGGCGTTACCGTCGTCGGTCGCGGCTGGCTCGGGGGTGGAGGCAGCGACCGGGGCGGCCACCGGCTCACCATCGGCGTGCCTGCGGACGATGTCCCGGACGTCTTCAACGAACAACTCGCCGTCGATCACGGACGGGCTACCGATCCGGTCGCCGTTCGGGGCGACGATCACCCACGGCCACACCTTGCGATCCTCATGAACCACCGTGTACGCCTCGCCGCGCGTGATCGCGTTCCACAGGCCGTCAGTGATCCGCTTCACCGTGATCCGCCGCTTACCCACCGTCCCCCCGAGTCCTTCCGTGTCGCTGCTGATCTGCTGTGTGTTCGTGTTCGTGCTGCCTGGCGGGAGAGCGGGGAAGTCCTCGATCCCCCGCGCTGCCAGCTCCCGGCACTCCCCGCACCGCCACTCCATCGGCCACACCCCCCGGCAGCACCGGCGCGGCGCCCTGGCCTCAGCTTTCCGGGCTGCCTCACGCCGGGCCTCCCGGCGGTCCCGGATCCGCGCCCGCCGCATCAGCGCCTCGGTGCGCTTGCGCGTCCTCTCCGCCTCGACAGCAGCCCGCTCCGCGCCCTTCCGGGCGACGGCCAGGCGGCGGCGTTCCTCACCGCCCCCGGGGAGCACCGGCAAGGCGTGCGCGTCCTGCCCGGCGTGGCTGTCCCACTGGCGGGCACGGCGGGCCTTGCGAACCGACGCCATGACGTCGGCCTCATCGCGCAGCACGCCCGGCCCGGCAGCCTCGGCAAGCCTGAACGCCTCGTGTCCGTCCTCCGTCGCCACGACCAGACCCGAGGCATGACGCGCGAGGTATCCGCAGCGGGCGAGTAGCCGCACTCGCTCACCCTTGACCCGCCGCCCTGTACGGTCGTCCGCGTCGACCGCGCGGAACCCGGAACCGTCGGCCCTCAGGCCACCAGCGACAGCCAGCCGCACCGTGTCCACGAACGCGGCGCACCAGCCGACAGCGGCCATGGTCCGCGCGGCGTCGCTATCCGGGCCCTGCGAGCCGGCCGCGGCCTGGGGGCTAGCGACCAGCGCCAGCCGGGGGCAGGAGGCCGCCCCGAAGGGGGCGGCCGTCGCCTTGCGGTGTGCCAGGGCGGCGGCCTCGGCGACCATGACGGCCGCCTGCTCCCGCTGCTCCTCGGCCAGCTCACGCCCCGGCAGGGGAGCGATCCGCTCGCACTCCACGACGCTCGCCGCCTCGGCCGTCTCCTGCTCGGCTATCAGGGCGGCCACCTCGCGCGCATAGTGCCGAATGAGCTTCCGACCGTCGGCCGTGCCGTGGGCGTGCCCGATGATCGGCGCGGAGACAGCCGACCCGCGCCAGGCCGGAGCGTCGTCGCTCTCGATGTCAGAGAGATCGGTTCGTTCTTGCGTGATCGTCATCGCTACACCTCCAGAGCAGCAGCGGGTTTTTCGGTGGTCTCCTGAGGTGACACGCTGATCAGCCGCCGTGATCCATTGACCGCCCGGGCCACCCTGAGCTTCGAGCTCCAGTTGCCCAGGACATGAGCGGGAGTGGGCCACGCGTCGAACGTCTCCAGCGTGAGGATGTCGCGACGGCGCACCACCGTGGGGATGTGCAGCAGCGTCAGATGGACGTAGATCATGTGCATGGCCTGCGGCGCTATGTCCTCCGCCGTCACGTGCAGCTGAGTCTGCGGATTCAGGCCGTGCTCCAGCATCGCCTGCGACAGGGCGATGATGAACGCGCCCGCGCCGCAGGTGGGCTCGTATAGATCCGCGAAACCGCGAGTGCTCACCTGCTCGACTACCGAACCGATCTGCATCTCGGCCATCAGCTGGGCGATGTCGTAGGGCGTGTAGTACTGGCCGAGCCGCTCGTTGCCGAGCTCCAACTCCATGTAGAGGCGGCCAAGCACATCACAGGGATCGCGCTCCATCTCCGTGGTCACCAGCGTCAAGGCGAGCGCGAAGCGATCCAGCTCTGTTCTGCTGTAGCCGCCGGCGATCTGGAGGTACTGCCCTTCGCGCGCTTCCCAGGACACGCTCCCGCGGACGTCCACGGCGTTGCGCAGAGCCAGCGCCGCCATCTCGGCGAAGTTGTCGAAGACTTCACTCATCCGCTTCGCGCTGGTGTTCGCCGACAGCAGCTTCACGATCTCGTGGTAGCCGCTCATACGTCCGGCACCACAATGGCCGGAGCCTCTGAGGTCCGGGTGACACTCGCTGCTGATTCCGCAGAAGGCTGTGAGCCGTCCTTCTTCGTTTGCTCGGCGAGGATCTGTTTCACCTGCCCGGCCGGTGCCTGTGTCGCCAGGGCGATATCGCGCCGCGTGGTACGTCGCAGGGCAAGGGAGTGCACCGCGGCACGCAGGGCCTGTTGGCGGGTGTCGTCGGCGGCCCGGAGCGTCTCCAGTTCCGGTGTCACCGGGGTGAGCGTGACCGCGGCCCTCACGCCGACGAGTTCGAGCCCCTCCACGGCGTTCGCCTCCGCCGCCCTCAGCGTCCGCCCGTGTGCGTAAACACCGTGCTCGGCAAGGTAAGCCACCCAGGTCCGGCCGCGCCGGTGGGCCTGGCCCATGATGATCTCACTCACTCCACGCTCCCCATGTCCTTGATGACCTGCTGGACGACGGTGTCCGGCACCGGGGTGGGCAGGGCGATCTGCCGGCTCCCGATCCGGTACAGCGTGTGCGTGGCATTGCTGCTGACTGCGGTGACGGTGAGCCCGTGCCTGGAGGCCGCGGTACGGATCCGCAGTAGCGGGCCGCCTTCGACGCCCGCGCGCAGTCCCGCGGTGACCTCCTGGGCCTGCATCCACTCCTCCAGGCTCACCACCGGCTTGTGTACGGCCTTCGGCGACCACACCCACTGGGAAATGGGGTTGCGCCGTGAGAACCCGGCGCGGCCGGTGCGGTTCGCCCGCCGGTTGTACACCTGATATCCGGTCAGCTTCGGGTTCGCGGCCAGACCCTCGACCCTGTTGTAGGTCCACTCACCCTCGATCGGATACCGGTCGGGCTCCGCCTTGAGGATCGCGACGATATCCGCGCCCTTCAGGTGTTCCTCGCGTCGGAGGCGGCACAGCTCCCGGGCGGCGTCGAATCGGCGCTCGTCGGGGTGCGGGACGAGTTTCCTCTTCGGCCGCATCTCACCGAACCGGCCCTGCCCCCGCACTGGGGCATCCTCGTCGACCACCGCAACATAAGGGTAGGGCGGGTAGCCGTGGTTCCAGCCGTTGATCGCGTGCTGGTACTGGCCGCCCATCGACATCTCGATCATGGTCGCCCGGTAGATCTCCGCCTCGGCCTGCCCGTACCTGCGGGTGCGCAGCCGGCCGGACTCGGTTCCTCCCGTCGGCTCGTTGGCGTACACAACCTCTGCTCCGAGGCGCTCCAGTTCGTGCTCCACCGTGAGGCTGGTCAGCATGGCGCGTGCCACGCGGTCGGACCTCTCGGCCAGCACATGCGTGACACCCATCTGCTCCGCGCGGTCCACGAGGTCCTGGAGGCCGCCGTCCCGGGGCGTCGGCACACCGAGCCCGTCGTACATCTCCTGTGATCCCAGGCCCCTCAAGCGCGCGGGCAACATCCCGGATTCGACATCCCAGAAGTGCGCTACGAACTCTTCGCCCGGGTCCAGGCGTTCGGCGGCGAGGACGACCTGCCGCGGGATGGACGAAGCGGGAAGCTGCAGGTCCTTGGTGGAGACACGGCCGAGGAACACCGCGCGGCGGGGACGCACGTCGGTCTGCCGGTAGTTCGGCAGGTGGCTGAGGTCGATGGGCGGGACGAACGGGTTGCTCATCACGGTCCTACGGCTCGGAGCGGACAGGGTGCTCTGTAGGGCCCGGCGGCCGCCGGGGAACGTTCACCGCGCGGTGTTCCACCAGACCTCGCGCATGTCGGCTTCATCGCGGCTCGCGCGCACCGGCCGCCCCTGCCGCCGGCCACAGGAGTCTCCAGCGGCTCACACATCAGGCCGTCCCCTTAGCGCGCTTGCCCGTGGGGTTCGCGGCGAGGGACTGCTGCTCGACGTGGCGCGCCGCGATGTACAGGCCCTCGCGATTCAGGTGCCGCGAGTAGCTCGAGTCGAGGTAGAGCACGGGCACGTCGCCTGCGGCCTTCAGCAGCGCCGGGTGCAGCAGGTGCTTGATCGGCCCCGAGCCGCCGCCGTAGACGTAGACGACCTCGGTCGTCGCGCCGGCCTGGGAGAGGACGTCACCGAAGGAGGAGACGATCTCGTCGACCAGGTAGCTCGCCTCGTCCTCGACGAAGCCGCCGGAACGCTGGTGGCGGTTCTTCACCAGCACCGACGGCTCCGCGTGGAGAAAGTCCGCCAGCTGCTTGCGCGAGGAGAACTGCAGCGTGGTGTCCGACTCGCTCATGCGTTCCATGGCGTTCATCAGCGCGGTGCCGTAGCCCTCGTCGAGCGTGGCCGCCGCCTCCGGGTTGAACCGGCCGTCGGTGAAGACCGGAAAGTTCACGGTGCCTTCGCCGACGTCGACGCCGATAGTGTTCTGCACCGCCACCAGATCGGAGGCCGAGACGCCCTCCACGAGGGAGGCGTCGCGCGTGCGCAGATCATCGAGAAGAGCCTGGGCCAGCGGCTCGCCCTTGTCGGTGATGGCGAACTGCGCAGAGGCACCCTCGGCCATCACCTGGACGTCGACGAACTGCAGGCGCACCGAGACCGGGGTACTGAAGTTCTTGATTGTCACCAGGTGCACCGCGGGGTCGGAGTTGCCCAGCAGGCCGATGAACTCGGCGGCGTAGGCGTGGCGGCGCGCGACGAACTCGGAGATCGGCAGCGCAAGGCCGGCGCGCACCTGCACGCGCAGCTCGTGATCGGGCAGCGCGCCGTTCTCGCGGACGTAGTCGCGCAGGGCCTTCGAGGCGAAGACGCCCAGGACCAGAACCTTGCTCAGCTCCTGATCGGCCTTGGAGTGCTTGCCCAGCACCTCGAACTCGGTGAACTTCGAACCACGCACAGATAGCGCTGCGCGGCCGAAGATCCGGCGGTCCGAAGCCGCCACCAGGGGAGTGGTGAGCGAGCAGTCGATCTGATTGTAGAAGTCGCCGGCCAGTACGGAGGCCGCATCCGCGTCAGGGAGAGGCACCTTCGGCGAGGTACGGGAAGTTGAGACGACCGCGCTGGGCAGATCGATCTCGTCGAAAGTCCCCTGCTTCGTGTTCTGGATGACGCCCTTGACGTAGCCGTTGCCCACGTCGATGCCGCCGGTGAGCGTGATGATGTCGGTGCTGTTGGCGCTCATGAATTCGATCCCTCGGTGTCTGTGTTGTCTGCCTGGAAAATGAAATTCACCGCGTCACTCAGCGCCGAGTACTCGCCATGATTTCGTCGATGGATGCCTGCTTCGGCGGCTCCGGCGGTGGGCTGGGGGCGCTTGCCGCGGGCTCCTCGGCCGCCTCAACCGGTGCGGGAGCTGGCTCGGGCCGGGTTTCCGGCGCTGGTGCTGCGGTCTCGACGATGTTGGCGTGGTCGGTGACCACGGGTTGCGGCTGCGGCTGCGGCTGCGGCTGAACCGGCAGGGCGGCTGGACGGCGCTCGGTTGTTGCTTCGTCGTCCTCGCGCTGCTCGGTGCTCTCCAGCGGCGGCCGGCCACGACGCGGCAGTTGATCGACGGGCTTGTAGAAGACGTCGATGTACCCGTCACGCTGAATGGACTCCCGAATGAGCAGTCGAATCGACTGCGAGATGTCCGCCTGCTCATTGAGCCACTCGATCACCGAGGTATCGGCAGCAGGTACGGTCCAGCGGACCTTGCGAGGTTCACCCGACTGATTCGCCATCGCACTCACCTCGCCCTGCCACTCGATCATGCACCCCATCCGGTCGGTCGCCGGATGTCTCTCGCTCTGCCATATGGACTCACCGCCTCTCGCGTTTCTCCTCGCATGCGAACCGATGCAAGTTCACTCTAGAGTCCCTATCGAGTCTCATGCAAGTCGCATTCGATACGCAAGAGGGGCACTATTTGAGTATCTGTCAAGTACCGGCTGAGACACTTGTGAGACACCCCCGTACCTTTACCTGGGGCGGCCGCACGCAGGCCGTCGGCACCGTGCGGCTCTGCGCCCCACCTGTGACGCGGCAGGTGCTCACGCGGGACACCTGCGAGACACCCGCGGTCACAGCACTGATCCCGAGGAGCCGCATTGGAGTACGAATGAGGCCCCATTGGCGTCCCGGTGGTGTCTCCTGTGAGACGCCACCCGGTACCCCTGCACAGACGAGCCCTCCGAGGGCGCTGTGTGCGACGCCGGTGCGGCACTATCTGGGCGCGCACGAGACGCCATGAGGACGTGTGTGGGACTCTGAGAGGCCCATCAGTGGCAGGCGGTGTCTTATTGGTGATCCAGTCGAGTACCCTGTGTGTCCCAATAAGTCACCTTGGAGACGCGTGGGTGACGCTGTTTCATAGGATCGAAAGGCCTGTCTGCGCCCGTTGCCGAAGCCCGCCGACCGGCGTAGGGCAACCCACCCCGGTGCGGGGGCGGGGGCTGATAAACAAACCCCCCCGTGTAACCAAGGGGCGGTGGTGGTGGGG
>NZ_JBHYIG010000115.1:0-27545 GCF_042740015.1 Streptomyces sp. NPDC059037 | reverse complement strand
GCGGTTCCGACTCTATCAGATCCTTTCGGGCCTGATTCCCAGTCAGCGGGGTTTGTCTTCCCGGCTGTTGGGCCGTTCCGACGTCTCAAACTCTAGCGGGTTTTCCCGGCGACTCATAATCGAGTCCTGGAAATGAATTCGGGCATGCCGAATTCGTTCCCGGTGGGATGTCGTGCAGAGTTTGGTTTGCCGCGTCTCAGCGGCGGGAGTTGCTGTCGCAGAACCGTTACGGCTCCGTGGCAACCCGAAGAACCTTACGGATCGCCTGGGTGACTGTCAAACCCCGAGGTGGGGCGCTCAGCCCAGGTCGGTGAGGCGGCCGCCGGCGTCCGGCTGGGCGTCCTCGACCCTGCGCAGGAGGCGGGTCAGTACTTCCCCGAGGGCGCCCCGCTCCTCAGGGGAAAGGTCCTGGAGGAGGTCCTCCTCGAAGACCGTGGCAAGGCGCATGGCCTCCAGCCACTTCTCGCGGCCCTCCGCGGTGAGCTCCACGATCACGCGTACCCGGTTGGACTCGTCGCGATCCCGGGTGACCAGGCCCTCCGCCACCATCCGGTCGATGCGGTGGGTCATGGCGGCCGGCGTGAGGCCGAGGCGCTTGGCCAGTTCGCCGGGGCCCATTTGGTACGGGGCTCCGGAGAGGACGAGGGCCTTGAGGACCTCCCACTCGGCGTTGCTGATGCCGAGGGTCGCGGTCTGCCGCCCGTAGGCGACGTTCATACGGCGGTTGAGGCGGCCGAGGGCCGAGACGATCTCCTCGACCTGGGGGTCGAGGTCCTGAAACTCCCGCTGGTAGGCGGCGATCTGCTCGTCGAGAGTCGGCTCACTGGGGCCGGGAGTGTCACCCATGGCCGCAGTATGGCATGGGCCCGCTTGGCGTTGAAGTCCTTCCATGTGTATTGTTTAGGTTCTAACTTTAGCTTCGAAGTCTTCATGTCTAACTCCTAAGGTGGGTGAAAGTGACCAGGGCGATGGGCGCAGCGATGCGTCGCATTCAGGCAGGCAGCGCGCTGAGCGCGTTCGGTGTCGGGTTCACGGTTCCGTTCCTCTACGTCTATGTGGCGCAGGTGCGGGATCTGGGGTCCGGTGCGGCGGGCATCGTGCTCGCCGCGTTCGCCATGGCCGCGCTGATCGTCCTTCCCATCACCGGCCGCGTCATCGACCGCCGCGGCCCCCTCCCCGTACTCGTCGGAGCGGCGCTGGTCGCCTCGGTGGGGGCCCTCGCCCTCGGCTTCGCGAACAGTGAGGTGACGGCGATCGTCTCGGCGGCGCTCCTCGGTGCCGGGACCGCGGTCATGCAGCCCGCGCTCGCCACGATGATCGTCTGGTGCTCGACGCCGAGCACTCGCACGCGTGCCTTCGCGATGCAGTTCTTCCTGCAGAACCTGGGCCTGGGCATCGGCGGGCTCATCGGCGGCCAGATCGTCGACGAGCACCGGGCGAGCAGCTTCACTCTGCTGTTCTCCATCGAGGCCGCGATGTTCCTGGTGCTCGCCGCGATCGCGTTCACCGTGCGGCTGCCGCACTCGCCGGCGCTCCAGGGCACACTGCCGAAGGACGCTCCGCGGGGCGGGCTGCGGGCCCTGCTCAAGCACAAGGCGATGGTGCAGCTGTGCGTGCTGGGGTTCGTGCTGTTCTTCGCCTGCTACGGACAGTTCGAGTCGGGGCTCTCCGCGTACGGCGTGGAGGCGGCCGGAATCTCGCCGTCGACGCTCGGCATCGCGCTCGCCGCCAACACGGCCGTGATCGTCATCGCGCAGTTCGCCGTCCTGAAGTTCGTCGAGCGCCGCAAGCGGTCCCGGGTGATCGCCGCCGTCGGTCTCATCTGGGCCGTCGCGTGGATCGCGGCCGGGTACGCCGGGCTCGGGCACGGCAGCCAGGCCATGGCGACCGCCGCGTTCATCTCCACGTACGCACTCTTCGGGCTCGGCGAGGCGATGCTGTCGCCGACCGTCGCGCCGCTGGTCGCCGATCTGGCGCCGGCCGGCATGGTCGGTCAGTACAACTCGGCCTTCGCCCTGGTGAAGCAGCTGGCGCTCGCGGTCGGTCCTGCCGTGGGCGGGCCGATGGGGGCCTCGCTGCACGGGCCGTACATCGTGACGTTCCTGCTGTTCTCGCTCGGCATCAGCGTCCTTGCGATCCGGCTCGGCCGGCAGCTCACGCCGGTGCAGAACCAGCCGTCCCTCGCCAAGAGCCGGGTGGTCGCCCAGGGCGCCCCCGAGCCCGTACCGGCCGCTTCTTCTTAAGAAGTCAGCTCAAGAAGTCAGCGCGGCAGGGCGAATTCGCACCAGACCGCCTTGCCGCCGCCCGGAGTGCGCCGCGAGCCCCAGTTCGAGGCGATCGTCGCGACGATCGCGATGCCACGGCCCGCCTCGTCCGCGGGCTCCGCGCGGCGGCGCCTGGGCAGGTGGTCGTCGCCGTCCGTGACCTCGATGATCAGGCGGCGGTCCGTGCGGCGCAGGCGAAGGCGCATGGGCGGTGTGCCGTGTTGGAGGGAGTTGGCGACCAGTTCGCTGGCCGCGAGGACTCCCAGGTCGTGCAGTTCCGGCGGGAAGCGCCAGCTCGCGAGGACGCCGGTGGCGAAGGCACGCGCGCGTGGCGCCGCTTCCACGCCGCCGAGCAGCTCCAGGGCTGCGTTCCGGAACAGTTCGGCGTCCAGGCCCATGCGTGCCGGGTGCTGGAGGACAAGGACCGCGACGTCGTCGTCGTGGTCGGCGGTCACCCCCAGGGCGCGGATCAGGCGGTCGCAGACCACCTGGGGTGTGCCGGTGGCGCCCGCGAGGGCCCGCTCCAGGGCGGCGACTCCCTCGTCGATGTCCTCGCTGCGCCGCTCGACCAGGCCGTCCGTGTAGAGGACGGCGGTCGAGCCGGGGCCGAGCGGGACGGAGCCCGATGTGTGCAGCCAGCCGCCGGTGCCGAGCGGCGGCCCCGTGGGCTCCTCCGCGCGGTGGATCGTGCCGCTCTCGTCCCGTACGAGGATCGGCAGATGCCCGGCGGACGCGTAGACGAGGCTGCCCTCGTTCGGGTCGTGCACGGCGTAGACCATCGTGGCGATCTGGCTGGCGTCGATCTCGGCGGCGAGGCCGTCCAGAAGCTGCAGGACCTCGTGCGGTGGCAGGTCCAGGCGGGCGTAGGCGCGAACGGCCGTGCGGAGCTGGCCCATGACGGCCGCCGCGCGGACGCCGCGGCCCATGACGTCGCCGATGACCAGGGCGGTGCGGCCGCCGCCGAGGGTGATCACGTCGTACCAGTCGCCGCCGACCGCGGCCTCCGTGCCGCCCGGTTGGTACGTGGCGGCGATGCGCAGGTCGTCGGGCTGCTCCAACTCCTGGGGCAGCAGCGAGCGCTGGAGGGTGACGGCCGTCTCGCGCTGGGTGCGCTCGCTGGCGCGCAGCCGCTCGGCGGCCTCCGCGTGGTCGGTGACGTCGGCGGCGAAGACGAGGACGCCGCCGTCCTTGAGGGCGTCTACGGGGGTGCACGTGAAGGTGTAGGAGCGGCCGCTGGGTGCCTTGCGGGACTTCACGGTGCGTGGCTTGGAGCTGCGCAGGACCTGGTCGAGGAGGGGCAGCAGGCCGAGCTCCTCCAGCTCGGGCAGCGCCTCGCGGGCCGGTTCGCCGACGGGGCGGTCCCCGAACGCTGCGGCGTAGGCGTCGTTGACGTACGCGATGCGGTGGTCGGGGCCGTGCACCAGGGCGACCAGGGCCGGGATGTGGTCGAGCACCTCGCGGGTCGGCAGTTCGTCGACGCCGCCGGCGGGCGTGGGTGACGGGCCGTCCGTGCGGCCCTCGGCGCGGGCCGCAGGGACGGAACTTTCGGCTCGTGCCGGGGAGTGCCCCAGGTCGGTCCGCGCTGCGGCGCGGCGCTGCGTTCCGGGGAGCCGGGCGCTCCAGCGCGTGAAGTTCACTGCGGTAGGCCTCGTGATGTCGCTTCTGGATCGGGCGGGGATTTCCGGCGGTCCTGGCCCGCCCATGGTCACACGAACAGTCTGGCCGACCGGACTGACATCCGTCAGACGCCGGCGGCGCGCGCGGAGTTCCGGCCTCCGGTCAGGAGGACTCCTTCGGGCTTCTGCCCCCGGCCGCGAGTTCGAACTCCGCACGCGGGTGCTCGAGCGACCCCAGGGAGACGATCTCCCGTTTGAACAGGCCGGACAGGGTCCACTCGGCGAGGACCCGGGACTTGCGGTTGACGGTGGGCACCCGGCTCAGGTGGTAGACGCGGTGCATGAACCAGGCAGGGTAGCCCTTCAGCTTCCGTCCGTAGACATGTGCGACGCCTTTGTGCAGCCCCAGGGAGGCCACGGAGCCCACGTACTTGTGCGTGTACTCCGTGAGGGGCTGTTCGCGCAGGGACGCGGCGATGTTGTCGCCGAGCGTCCTGGCCTGGCGCACGGCGTGCTGGGCGTTGGGGGCGCACTCCTTGCCGGGCTCGTCGGCGGTGACATCGGGGACGGCTGCCGCGTCTCCCGCGCCCCACGCGTGCGTGGCGCCGTCCACGGTCAGCTGGGCGGTGCAGTTCAGGCGGCCGCGTTCGTTCAGAGGCAGGCCGGTCGCGGCGAGCACCGGGTGCGGTTTGACGCCCGCGGTCCACACCAGCGTGCGGGTGGGGAAGCGCGCGCCGTCGCTCAGCACGGCGACCCGGTCCTCGCAGGAGTCGAGTCGGGTCTCCAGGCGTACGTCGATGTTGCGGCGCCGCAGCTCACGGACGGTGTACTGGCCCATCTCCTCGCCGACCTCGGGCAGGATCCGCCCGGAGGCCTCGACGAGGATCCACTTCATGTCCTCGGCCTTGACGTTGTGGTAGTACCGCGCGGCGTAACGGGCCATGTCCTCCAGCTCGCCGAGCGCCTCCACGCCCGCGTACCCGCCTCCTACGAAGACGAAGGTGAGGGCGGCGTCGCGGACCGCGGGGTCGCGCGTCGATGAGGCGATGTCCATCTGTTCGATGACGTGGTTGCGCAGGCCGATGGCCTCTTCGACGGTCTTGAAGCCGATGCCGTGGTCGGCGAGGCCGGGGACGGGCAGGGTGCGCGAGACGGAGCCGGGGGCCAGGACCAGTTCGTCGTACGTGATGTCGACCGGCCCCTCTCCCTCGTCCGCGGTGGCCAGCGTCGTGAAGGAGGCGCACCGCTTGGCGTGGTCGATCGCCGTGACCTCGCCGATGACGATCCGGCACTTGTCCAGGACGCGGCGCAGCGGGACGACGACGTGCCGCGGCGAGATGGAGCCCGCGGCGGCTTCGGGCAGGAACGGCTGATAGGTCATATACGGCTCGGGCGTCACCACCACGATCTCCGCTTCGCCCCGCTTCAGCTCCGGCTTCAGCTTCCGCTGGAGGCGCAGCGCGGTGTACATGCCGACGTAGCCGCCGCCCACAACGAGAATGCGCACAGGTTCCTTCACCATCCCATGACGCACCCAGCTCTGGCGTTTGTCCACAGGCTCGGCAATTTGTGTGACCGGCCGCGATGTGCGACGCGCCGTCGGGGCTTGGCCGGGGCGATCGACAGGAGTGCAGGTCAGCGGGTGGGAGAGGGGTGAGGCACAGGGGTGCAATCGGGTCGGAATCGGTGCGTACTCCGATCGGGGGGCGCTCCGTGCGGAACCCACCTCTTCTGAATTGACTCTGGCTCAACTATGTTCGTGTGTCGTCGGGGTGTCGGGGGATGCGCTCGTCGGGTCCGGTTCAACGGGACCCGGGAACCGGGCTCGCTCCTCACACTTCGGTAGTCAATGACGGGGAGTGTCTCCGGGGGGAGACGTCATTACCGGGGGAACGCGTATGCATATGCAGGAATCTCACTGGACTTCTACGACGGCGACGGCACCGGCCATCGCCACCAGCGGGAACGGACGCGACATGGGGGACGGACCGCGTACGACGCCGCTGCGTGTGGACGCACAGCGCAATCTCGAGCATGTCCTTCGCGCGGCGCGCGAGGTGTTCGGCGAGCTGGGGTACGGCGCCCCGATGGAGGACGTCGCGCGGCGCGCGCGGGTCGGTGTCGGCACGGTGTACCGGCGGTTCCCGAGCAAGGACGTACTGGTCAGGCGGATAGCCGAGGAGGAGACCGCCCGGCTGACCGACCAGGCGCGTGCCGCGCTCGGTCAGGAGGACGAGCCGTGGTCGGCGCTTTCGCGCTTCCTGCGGACGTCCGTCGCGTCGGGCGCGGGCCGGCTGCTCCCGCCGCAGGTGCTGCGGGTGGGTGTCGCCGACGAAGTCGCCGGTGGTGTGCGGGAGGACGAGGCGCGGGTGCCGCAGCAGCGGCAGTCGGCGCCGGGCGGTCCCGAGCTGCGGCTCGTCGAGCAGCGCTCGGCGCCCGCGGAGGAGTCGCTGCCGGACGATCCGGGGGCGGTGGCGCTGCTCGACGTCGTCGGGCGTCTGGTGGAGCGGGCGCGTACGGCGGGCGAGCTGCGCGCCGATGTGACCGTCTCGGACGTGCTCCTGGTGATAGCCACGGCGGCGCCCTCGCTGCCGGACGCGGCGCAGCAGGCGGCGGCCTCCTCACGGCTCCTGGACATCCTGCTCGAAGGGCTGCGGTCGCGCCCCACGGCGTGATTCACCCGAGGGAGGGCTCAACTCCGTTCAAACACAAGGATGTTGAGCCTTCCCAAAAGAGTGAACCGTAGTGCTCGATCGCGCGAAGTCACCTCGGACGGGTGGTAGACGGTCATCACCATCCGCCGGAACACGACCGTGTGGCACTCTTTCCGGGTGTCCGGGGCCATCCCCCGGTGTCCAGATCTGAGTGTGCAAGCGGGGGCTTTCCGCGATGAGTGGTGACGGGCGGGACGAGTCGTCCCCTGCCGTGGGCGAAGAGGCCGGCGGGCTGCCCCATCGGCAGGTGCCGAGCCAGGGCGGGCGCGGTGGCGGCACCACCGGTCCCGGCAGTCCCGGCGGCGCGGATCCCAGCGTTCCGCCGCAGCGGGAGCCCGGCCGGGGCTGGACGTCGGCCGCGGGCGGCGCGTCGGCCGACAGCGACCTCATCGCCCGCATGCGGGCGGGCGACGACAGCGCGTACGAGGAGCTGTACCGCAGGCACGCCGAGGCGGTCCGCCGGTACGCGCGCACGTGCTGCCGGGACGCGCACACCGCCGACGACCTCACCGCCGAGGTCTTCGCGCGGATGCTGCAGGCCGTCCGTGGCGGCAGCGGGCCCGAGCACGCCGTGCGCGCCTATCTGCTCACCACGGTGCGCCGCGTCGCCGCGGGATGGACGAAGTCGGCAAAGCGGGAGCAACTGGTCGAGGACTTCGCGGTGTTCGCCGCGCAGGCCGCGCGCAGCTCCGAGGTGTCCGACGATGACACTCTCGACCTGGGCGCGGACGTGCGCGCGATGCACGAGGCCGAGCAGTCCATGGCCATGCAGGCGTTCCGGAGCCTTCCCGAGCGCTGGCAGGCCGTGCTGTGGCACACGGAGATCGAGGACGAGTCCCCCAGTGACGTCGCCACGCTCTTCGGGCTCGACGCCAACGGCACGCGCGTGCTGGCCAAGCGGGCGCGCGAGGGTCTGAAGGAGGCGTATCTCCAGGCGCATGTGAGCACCACGCTCACCGCCGACGAGGAGTGCGCGCGCTACGCCGACCGGCTCGGCGCCTACGCGCGCGGCAGCCTGCGCACCCGGGCCGAGCGCGGCCTGCGCAAGCACCTGGAGGAGTGCGCCAAGTGCCGCCTGGCCGCGGGCCAGATCAAGGAAGTCGCAAGCGGCATCCCCGGCGTCGTGCCGATCGCGGTCATCGGTTGGTTCGGTGCCGCCGGGTACGCGAAGGTGGCCGCGCTCGTCGGCGGCGGCGCCGCCGGTGCCGCGGGCGCCGGTGCGGCCGGCGCGGCGGCGGCGAGCGGTGGCTCGTCCGGTGGCGCGGCGGGCGGTGCGGCGGCCTCCGAAGGGCTCGGCGCACCCGCGAAGGCCGGTATCGCCGCGGGTGTGGCCGTCGCCGCTGCGGCCGCCGTGGCGCTCGCCCTGGCCGGCAACGACGAGAAGCCCAAGGACCTGCCGAGCGCCGAGAAGCCGCCGGCCGTGGAGCCCGTCGTGCCGAGCAAGCCGCCGCCCCCTAAGCCCAAGCCCGAGCCGCCGGCCCCCGCGCCCAAGCCTCCGCCGCCCCCGGCGGCCAAGCCGAAGCCGACGCCGACCCCCACACCGACGCCCAAGCCGACACCGCCGAAGCCCGAGCCGACGCCGACTCCCACACCGACGCCGCCGAAGCCCGAGCCGACGCCTCCGCCGCCCGCGCCGAAGGTCTACCAGTGGAGCGAGCTGCAGTACGCCGGCCTCGGCGACGGCACCAAGCCCGAGATGCGGCTCGGCGAGAGCAGCTGGGTCTGGCAGCGCTCCGGCCTGTCGGTCGCGGACACGCGGTACGCCCACGGCGTGACGGTGCACGGCCAGTCCTCGGTCACCATCGACCTGAACCGGAAGTGCTCGTCGTACGACGCGCTCGTCGGTGTCGACGACATGACGATGGGCCTCGGCAAGGTGCGGTTCTCCGTCTTCGCCGACAACACACGGCTGTGGCGGTCGCCGCTGATCAAGGGCGGGGACCCGGCAGTGCCGGTCCAGGTGGACCTGACCGGACGCAAGACGATCCGCCTGGTCGTCGAGCCGCACTCGCCGTTCGACACCGGGGCGCTCGCGGACTGGGCGCAGTCGCGGTTCCGCTGTACGTAGTACGTAGTGAACGCCTCTGTGTACGTAGTGAACGCCTCTGTCAGAACGCCGCGGTCAGTTCGGCGAGCACGTCTGCCGCGGTGAGCTCGCCGCCCGCGGCCCGCTCGGTCTCGTAACGCTCGGGGCCGAGCGCGGCGATCGCCTCGGCCTCGATCTGTTCGGCATAGCCGAGGTCCGGCATCGGGCGCGGGTTGCCGCCCCTCAGCCGCGTGCCGAAGGCGAGCAGCCGGGTGGCGCGCCGATGGTCGCCGGTGCGGCCGACCAGGGCGGCCCCGCTGTCCACGAGCGCCGCGATCACCACCTCCGCGCAATGGCTCTCCAGCGCGCCGCGCAGGGCCTCGACGTGCAGGGGCAGCGCCTTGCGGGGGCCCGACTCGGCGGATACGACCTGGGCCTCGAAGCCGCGCAGCGCGGCGTCGAACTGCGGTGGCGGCGTGCCGCGGGCCGCTTCCGCGTACGCCGCGTCGCACATCGCGCGGGCCCGCTCGATGTCGCCGTCCTCCAGGGCCATCAGCCCCTGCAGGAGCCGCATGAACGCCCTTGGGTCCGCCACCCCGTAGCGATCGGACTCGACTCCGGCCTCGTGCAGGGCCTTCGCCGCCGCGGCCGGGTCGCCCTCGCGGTACGCGATCTCGGCGAGCCGGACGATCAGGAACGGCGTCTCGGCGTGGGCGCCCACTTCGTGGGCGAGCTGCAGCGCCTCCTCGTACGCGGCGCGCGCGTCCTCGTGCCTGCCGC
The DNA here is from genome assembly GCF_042740015.1 of Streptomyces sp. NPDC059037. Classification (NCBI taxonomy): domain Bacteria; kingdom Bacillati; phylum Actinomycetota; class Actinomycetes; order Kitasatosporales; family Streptomycetaceae; genus Streptomyces; species Streptomyces sp. NPDC059037. The sequence goes on along the minus strand of NZ_JBHYIG010000115.1, from coordinate 18,145 downwards.
GGACCATCGCGGCCTCGCCCGCCGCGCTGGACACCTGGGCGCGGAGCCAGCGGTCGCCGGCGCGCCCGCTCAGCGCACGCAGCTCGGCGAGGTCCTCGTCGACGCCGGTCAGATTGCCCGGCGTGTCGACGGCCATGTGCGTACGGAACATCAGGCCGATCGCGATCTCCCAGTCCCCGCCGTGCCTACGGCAGTTGGCGATCCCCTCGTCCAGGGCGGACCGCGCGTCCGGCGCCGAACCTTCGAGGAAGTACGCGGTGAGCGGCCAGATGAGCCCCGGAAAGCGCGCGGCGGCGGGCACCGGCCGGGCGAGCACGTCCCGGATCCGGGCCATGTACTCGCGGTCGCCGTCCCCGGAGAGCACGTCCTTGGCCCTGGACTCCGCCACGAGGAAGATGTGCAGGAGGCGCAGGTTCATCCGCTGCCAGAAGAGGGCGTCCTCGTTGCCGTCCAGTTCGACGGGGGCGTGGTCGAAGCTCGACTTGGCGGCGTCGAGGAGGGAGGGGGCGATGGGGGTGGCGGGGGCGATGGGGGTGGCGGGGGCGGACTCGACGTCGGACCCGGGAGCCTGCGCCACGGCCCAGAAAGCGGGGCCCGCGGGGGCGGTGGACCCGTCTTCAGGGGCAGGCGGAGCGGCGGGGGCGGGCGCCCCGGGTATCAGCCGCAGGATGCGGTCGATCCACTCCGTGCCCTCCCTGCGGTAGTTCCGCAGCCACCAGAACCAGCCCATGGCCAGGGCGAGCGCCAGAGCCTGCTCCTCGTCGTGGGACGCGACGGCGCGCTGCAGGGCCGCGCGGATGTTGTCAAGATCCGTCTCCAGGCGCTGGATCCACGGGAGTTGGTCCGCCGAGCGGAGCAGCGGTTCGGCCTCTTCGACCAGGGCGCGGACGTACGCGGTGTGGCGGCGGCCCGCGGCGGCGCTGAGGTCGGGCGTCTCGGCGGCCCGCTCGGACGCGTACTCGTGGATGGTCTCCAGCATGCGGTAGCGCATGTCGCCATCGGCGGTGGGCTCGGCGACGATCAGGGACTTGTCCACCAGGGCGCCGGTCAGGTCGGCTGCGGGCCCGGTGCAGACGGCCTCGGCGGCCGCGAGGTCCCAGCCGCCGGCGAAGACGGACACCTCGCGCAGGACGGTCCGCTCCGGTTCGCCGAGGAGGTCCCAGGACCAGTCGACGACCGCGCGCAGGGTCTGCTGGCGGGGCAGGACCGTGCGGCTCCCGCTGGTCAGGAGGCGGAAGCGGTCGTCCAGGCGGTCGGCGATCTGCCGCGGGGTGAGCATCCGCAGCCGCGCGGCCGCCAGTTCGATGGCCAGCGGCAGGCCGTCGAGGCGGCGGCAGATCTCGGCGACGGCGGCCTGCTCCTGGGCGACGTCGAAGCCGGGGCGCACCGTCAGGGCGCGCTCGGCGAAGAGACGGTGCGCCGGGTCGGGCGGCAGCGGCTCGACGGGGCGGACCAACTCGCCCGGTACGCCCAGGGGTTCGCGGCTGGTGGCGACGATGGTGAGCCCCGGGCAGCGGGTGAGGAGCGTCTCCGCGAGGTCGGCCGCGGCGCCGATGACATGTTCACAGTTGTCAAGGATCAGGAGCAGTCCGCGCGAGGCGCAGTACTCGACGAGCAGAGCGACCGGGTCGTTCTGCGTCGCCACCAGCTCGCTGGTCATCAGCACGGTCTCGCGCAGACCGAGCGCGCTGACGACAGCGCCGGGCACCGCCTCCGGATGGTCGAGCGGGGCCAGCTCGGCCAGCCAGGCCTGCGGATGCCCGGCGGCGGCTTCCTCGGCGAGGCGGGTCTTGCCGGAGCCGCCGGGTCCGGTGAGGGTGACCAGGCGTGCTCTCTGCATATCCGAACGGATGGCGGCGAGTTCCGGTTCCCGGCCGACGAAAGAGGTCAGGCGGGGGCGGAGATTCCCCTTCCGCGGCGGCTTCGTGGGCGGCGGTCCCGGTGCGCCTGGCGTGCCCGGTGCGCCCGGTGCGCCCGGTGCGCCCGGTGCGCCCGGTGCGCCTCCGTCCAGCAACTCCGCATGCAGGGCCCGGAGTTCCGGGCCGGGGTCGGCGCCAAGGCCCTCGGCGAGGGTGCGGCGTGCGTGCTCGTACGCGGCCAGGGCGTCGGCGCCGCGGCCCGCGTCGCGCAGGGCGCGGATGAGCAGGGCGTGCAGCGGTTCGTCGTACGGCTGGAGCGTGGTGAGTTCCTTCAACTCCGGTACGACGTCGGAGGCGTGCCCCAGGAGAAGGTCCGCCTCGACCCGCGCGCGCGTGGCCTCGGCGAACAGCGCTTCGGGGCGGGTGGCCGCGCTGCGGTCGGGGAGGTCGGCGAGGGCGGGGTGGCGCCAGAGGGCGAGGGCTTCGCGGAGGGTGCGGGAGGCTGCCGCCGGGTCGTGGCGGGCCAGGGCCTGCTTCCCCTCGCGTACGAGGCGCTCGAAGCGGTGCAGGTCGATGTCTTCGGGGGTGGCGGTGAGGCGGTAGCCACCAGGGGTGGAGGCGATGGCGTCCTTGCCGATGGCCCTGCGCAGTCGGCCGATGAGGGCCTGGAGGGCGGCGGGGGCGTCGGCAGGCGGCTCGTCCGACGCCCATACCTCGGCGATGAGGGTTTCCGCGGGGACGGTGCGGTGGGGGTTGAGGGCGAGGGCCGCGAGCAGCGCACGGAGCCGTCGTCCCCCTACGGGCAGGGGTGCCCCTTGCTCGTCGTACGCCTCGGTGGCGCCCAGGATTCTGTACCGCACGGGGTCATTCTCGCCGGTGGGGTGGGTTGAGGCGCGAGGGTTTCCTTTCCCCGAGCGCGCCGAGCGCCCGAGCGCGCCGCGGGCGCCCCCGGCTACCGCCCCGCCCCCAACGCCCCCCGCTGCGGCACCACGCTCCCCGTAGGCACCGCCCGCTGCCGAGCGGGCGTCCCCGTCCAGCACGTCCCCCTGCGGGACAGCAGGCGGCGGAGCCACAGTTCCGTGGAGACCAGCTCTGCCAGGCCGTCCAGGGGGAGCGGCTCGCCCTCCGCGGCCGACCGCAGGGCCTTGCGGACCACGCGGGCCTCGACCAGGCCCGCCTGGGCGAGGAGAGGCGTGTCGAAGAGGGCGATCAGGTCGTCGACGGCCACCCGCAGGCCCGTCCGTGCCGCGGCCGCGGACGACGCGTGGGAGGGAGCTCCCCAGCCGGGCGGCAGTTCGGCGACTCCGGCGCCTTCCAGGACCGTACGCAGGATCGCGGCACGGGCCCCCGGCTGGACGCGCAGGGCCACGGGAAGCGCGCGGCAGGCCCGGACGACCTGGTTGTCCAGGAAGGGCGCGTGCAGCCGCTGGAAGCGGACCTCGGCGGCCTGTTCCAGGATGCGCAGGTCCGCCGCGTGCCGGGCGAGCGCCGCACGGGCGCGGAACTCACCGGGCCGCTGGCCGGGGCCTGCCCCGGGCCGGCCCGTCGTGTCGTGGAGGCGAACCGATACTTCAGCGAGGGCCTCGCCGGTCAGCCAGCGCGCGGCGGGTCCGGGTCTGGCCCACGCGAGTGCGGCGAGCGACGCCCCCACGGCCCCGCCCGGCTCGTCGAAGCGGCGCTGCAGGAGGCGGTCGGCGAGCGAGTCGACGCCCGCGCGGTAGGGCATCCGGGAGAGCTTGCGCGCGGCGCCGTACACCCGCGCGGGGACCATGACGGAGCCGTCCGCCTTGGCGAGCGCCGCGACGGGCCGCACCAGATGGCGCCGTCTGCGGTCCATCAGGAGGTCGGCGAGGCGGGCCGGATGCGCGTCCATGACCTGCCGTGCGCCGTACCCCGTGAAGTGGTCCGCGCTGCCGGACGAGAGCCGCGCGCGGTGCCGCTGGGCCGTGACGAGGGCGCCGCTCGGCTCGTCCGTCAGGGGGCCGTCCAAGTCCGCGTAGGGGAGGGCCTCTTCGCCCGCGGCGACGACCACGTGGTGCAGGCGCGGGTTGGCCGCGATGGCCCCGGCCCGTTCCAGCTCGGCCTCCCGGCCGTTGATCGCGAGGTCGTTGAAGGTGACGGCCAGGAGCCGCTCCCCCGCGCCCGTGCCGTGGCCGAGGACCGTACCGGGCATCCCCGGGAGGCCCGCCGCGAGCAGGGCTAGGGTGCCGGACGCGGGTCCTCCGGAGAGGTCGGCGCCGATGCCGGGCACCGGCATCCCGCGCGCCGCGCGCCGCTCGGCGGGGCCCATGCCGGGCACGGGGCCCGGATCGATGTCCGGTCCCGTTCCGGGGACGTGGCGCGGGGCGCCGAGACGGGCGCGTACGGCCTCCACGAGCGCGTCGCGCACGCCGTCCACGGCGCTGGTCTCGTCGGCCGACGGCGCCGCGACCGCGAGGGACGCCACCGGTTCGTACCCGGCGATCTCCCGCGCGCCCGCGCGCAGGATCAGCGCGTGCCCCGGCGGCACGCGGCGCACGCCTTGGTAGGGCGTCGAGTCCTGCAGCGCCTCCGGTACGTCGGGGGCGGCGAGCAGCGCCGCGAGGTGACCGATGTCCAGGTGGGCCTCGATGAGGTCCGCGAGCGGCAGCGCGGCCGTCGCGTACGCGGTGCCGTCGGCCCACGGGGTGTAGAAGACGGGGCGCGCGCCGGCGAGGTCGCCGGCGACCATGACGCGGCGTCCGACCTGGACGACCGCCGTGTAACTGCCGGACCAGGCGGTCAGGTGCCGCAGGGCGCCGCCGCGGGCGGCGAACAGGCCGACCCTGAGCTCCTCGTCGCTGGCCCCGCAGGTGCCGAGCACCGCGATCCGCGTCTGCTCGTCGGCCTTGACCGTGCGCACCTCGTCGGGGCGCCAGTCCCCCACCGCCCAGAGCGGATCCGGGTCGCCCCACAGGAGTTGGGAACCCACGGGATGGACGGTCTCGCCGTTCTCACCGGTGGCCCCGGCCGAACCGACCGTCGAAGGCTTCGCGGCAGTGCTGCTCCACCCCACCAACCACCGCATCGCTGCCTCCACAGGCTGTGGACAACCAGTGCACCGAAGAACTGGGGTCCCATGCTGCCACGAAGGAGGCGCGCGGGAGTGGCTACGGGGCTGCTCGCGCTCCCCTTGATATCCCTGGAGGGAGCGGTACTTGAAGGGCTCAACAACGCCCTTCCCCTTGCGTGTGGGCGAATTGCCCCGGCCTCCGGGGAGGCGATTTTCGGCCAAATCGTCGATGGGCGCCCGCGCGGGGGAACGGTCAAACGCAACACTCAGTCCGGGAGGCGGAGTTCGCCCCCCGGACCGGTCCGCCGCCCGCGGGGATGGAGGCGGCGGTGTCCCCCAGCCCACTGACTCCAGCGCAGCGGGCCGACCCACGCACCATCCATGGAAGCGCTCCCCTTATGGCCGGTGAAGAGCGCACACGCAGGCGCACGGCCACACACCCGGAGCACACCCCGGCACCCCCGCTCTTCCCTGGCGGCAACAATCTCGCCATCCGGAACTGGGCCTCTTAACGCTTGGGATGCGGCGAACTACGCTGTGTGTGCTGATGTTTTCGCGGAGGCATATACCTGGGGGCTCGGCCAAATGCTCTTGCGGCCGAGGTTCCGGGCCACGGAGGTCGTCGTCACGATCGCCGCTGCCCCTGGGGGAACGCAGCACGAATGCCGCGCGGTCAAGCCATCGCACGGCAGCCGTCTGTGTCGAGGGGTGGCGCATGTCCAGGGAGCAACGCGGGCCGAACGAAAAGCTCGGCACCGTTCTCGCCCTCGCGGGAATCAGCAATGCGGGACTCGCCCGCCGGGTCAACGACCTCGGCGCACAACGCGGGTTGACGCTTCGATACGACAAGACATCGGTGGCCCGGTGGGTGTCCAAGGGCATGGTGCCGCAGGGCGCCGCGCCGCATCTCATCGCCGCCGCCATCGGCCAGAAGCTCGGCCGGCCCGTGCCGCTGCACGAGATCGGCCTCGCGGACGCCGATCCCGCGCCCGAGGTGGGCCTCGCCTTCCCGCGTGACGTGGGCGCCGCCGTGAAGTCGGCGACGGAGCTGTACCGCCTCGATCTGGCGGGCCGGCGCGCGGGCGGCGGCGGCATCTGGCAGTCGCTCGCGGGCTCCTTCGCGGTGAGCGCGTACGCGACGCCGGCGTCACGCTGGCTGATAACCCCGGCCGACAGCTCGGTCGCCCGTGACGTCACCGGTGAGGCGCCCCGCGAGACGGGGCACCCCGAGGACGGCGGGCCGCCGATGAAGGTCGGCCACAGCGACGTGGTGAAGCTGCGGGAGGCCGCCGAGGACGCCCGCCGCTGGGACTCCAAGTACGGGGGCGGCGACTGGCGTTCGTCGATGGTCCCGGAGTGCCTGCGGGTCGAGGCGGCGCCCCTGCTGCTCGGCTCGTACTCGGACGAGGTGGGCCGCTCGCTCTTCGGCGCTTCGGCCGAACTCACCCGCCTCGCCGGGTGGATGGCCTTCGACACCGGCCAGCAGGAGGCCGCCCAGCGCTACTACATCCAGGCCCTGCGCCTGGCCCGCGCGGCCGCCGACGTCCCCTTAGGGGGATACGTACTGGCCTCGATGTCCCTCCAGGCGACCTACCGCGGCTTCGGCGACGAGGGCGTCGACCTCGCGCAGGCCGCCCTTGAGCGCAACCGCGGTCTGGCCACCGCGCGCACCATGAGCTTCTTCCGGCTCGTCGAGGCACGCGCGCACGCGCGCGCCAGTGACGCACAGGCCGCCGGGGCGGCGCTGCGGGCCGCCGAGGGGTGGCTGGAGCGGGCACGGGACGGCGACAACGACCCGTCGTGGCTCGGCTTCTACTCGTACGACCGCTTCGCGGCCGACGCCGCCGAGTGCTACCGCGACCTGAAGGCGCCCCGGCAGGTGCGCCGCTTCACCGAGCAGGCGCTCTCCAAGCCGACGGAGGAGTTCGTCCGCTCGCACGGGCTGCGGCTCGTGGTGTCGGCGGTCGCCGAGCTGGAGTCCGGGAACCTGGACGCGGCGTGCGAGCAGGGCACGCGGGCCCTTGAGGTCGCCGGGCGGATCTCGTCCGCGCGGACGACGGAGTACGTGAAGGACCTGCTGCACCGCCTGGAGCCGTACGGCGACGAGCCCCGAGTGGTGGAGCTGCGCGAGCGCGCCCGGCCGCTGCTCGTGGCGCCCGCGTAGGCCACGTGTCGACCCCGCCCCGTTCCATGCCCTCTACACGCAGCCTGATCGGCAACAGCAGTTACGCACTCCGTAACCCTCCGGTCCTCGTCGGGTTTGAGGGCGTTGTCAGTGGCGCAGTGCACTATCTGGTGTGGGAGATCCGGTTGGGCGATCTGGTCGGGAGGTGATGCGGGATGGTCCGGGACGTGGCGTACGACTGCGATGTGCTGGTGATCGGCGGCGGAATCGTCGGTCTCTCGACGGCGTATGCCATCACGCGCGCCGCCCCGGGGACGCGGGTCACGGTCCTGGAGAAGGAGCCGGGCCCGGCCCGGCACCAGACGGGGCGCAACAGCGGCGTGATCCACAGCGGGATCTACTACCGCCCCGGCTCCCTGAAGGCGCGGTACGCGGTGCGGGGCGCCGCCGAGATGGTCAAGTTCTGCGCGGAGTACGGCATCGCGCACGAGGTCACGGGCAAGCTGATCGTCGCCACGGAGCGGGCCGAGCTGCCCCGCCTGCACGCGCTCGTGCAGCGCGGCAGGGAGAACGGCATTCCGGTGCGGGAGCTCGGCCCTGCCCAGATCACCGAGTACGAACCCGAGGTGCGGGGCCTCGCCGCCATCCAGGTCGGCACCACCGGGATCTGTGACTACGGCGCGGTGGCGGAGCGCCTCGCGGAAGCTTCCGGGGCGGATGTGCGGTACGGCGCGGAGGTCGTGCGCATCGACCGGCGGGCGGCGCTCGGGGTGGCCGTGCGGACCGCCGACGGGGCCGTGGTGCGCGGGAAGGCGCTGGTCAACTGTGCGGGGTTGCAGTGCGACCGGGTGGCGATGCTTGCCGGGGACGACCCGCAGATGCGGATCGTGCCCTTCCGTGGGGAGTACTTCGATCTTGCGCGGCCCGAGCTGGTGCGGGGGCTCGTGTATCCGGTGCCGGATCCGGCGTTCCCCTTCCTGGGGGTGCATCTGACGCGGGGCATCGGGGGCGGGGTCCATGTGGGGCCCAACGCGGTGCCGGCGCTCGCCCGCGAGGGGTACGGCTGGGGTGTCGTACGGCCCCTGGAGCTCGCCGGGACGCTGAGCTGGCCGGGCTCCTGGCGGATAGCCCGGCAGCACTGGCGGTACGGGGCGGGGGAGCTGCGGCGCTCCCTCTCCAAGGGGGCGTTCACCTCCGCGGTGCGGAGGCTGCTGCCGGCCGTGACGGAGTCCGACCTGATCCCTGTGGCCGCGGGGGTGCGGGCGCAGGCCGTGCTGCGGGACGGAACGCTGGTCGACGACTTCCTCATCCGGGAGGGGGCGCGGACGGTGCACGTCCTGAACGCGCCTTCGCCCGCCGCTACGGCTTCGCTGCCGATTGGGCGGGCGGTGGCCCGGCGGGTGCTGGCACTGCTGTAGGGCTGACCCTGCGGGCAAGTAAAATCGCCCCCACTGTGTCTGAGTCGAACGCCACCCCCACCGAGCCCCGCCCCGCGCGCCCCAAGGCCGAGCCCCGCTTCCCGGGCGGCCCATCGCCCGACCCCGCGGGGTCGCACCACGAGCGGCGGATCCGCAGCTTCCAGCCCCGCAGGAGCCGGGTCACGACGAGCCAGGCCGATGCCCTGCAGCGACTGTGGCCCAAGTGGGGCCTGGACATCGACGGGCAGCGCGTCCTCGACCTCGGGGAGCTGTTCGGCGGCGAGATGCCCGTCGTGCTCGAAATCGGGTTCGGCATGGGCGAGGCGACCGCGCAGATGGCCGCCGATGATCCGGACACCGGGATCCTCGCCGTCGACGTACACACCCCCGGGCAGGGAAATCTGCTCGGGCTCGCCGATCGCAACGGCCTCGGCAATGTCCGCGTCGCCAACGGGGACGCCGTCATCCTGCTGCGCGAGATGCTCCCGGCCGCCTCCCTCGACGGCCTGCGCGTCTACTTCCCCGACCCCTGGCCCAAGGCCCGCCACCACAAGCGCCGCATCATCCAGCCCGAGTTCCTCGACCTCGCCGCGCCCAGCCTCAAGCCCGGCGCGCTGCTGCACTGCGCGACCGACTGGGAGCCGTACGCCGAGCAGATGCTGGAAGTGCTCACCGCGCACCCCCTCTTCGAGAACACCCGGCCCGACGGCGGCTACGCGCCTCGTCCCGCCTTCCGGCCCTTCACCCGCTTCGAAGGCCAGGGCATCGACAAGGGGCACGTGGTCCATGACCTGCTGTTCCGCCGGGTAACAGAGGACCAGTAGCCACCCGGGCGAAAACGCACCGTCGCGGGCCACCCCTGTCCCTCGTTAGGGTCAGCGGCGTGGCCACCAGTTCTCCGCACGCGCACCCCATGCCCCCGGCGGGGCCCCCCGGGCTGCGCCACGCGCGCTGGTGGCAGCGGCGGGCCATCCGCGCCGCCGCGCTGGTCACCCTGCTCGCCCTCTCCGGGCTCGTCATCCTCGCCCTGGTGCGCGAACAGACCGGCACCGAGGGGTTCCTGGTCGGGCTCGGGCTCGCCACGCTGCCCGTGCCGCTGCTCATAGCCGCCTTCCGCTGGCTGGCCCGGGTACAGCCGGGGCCCTGGCGGAACCTCTTCTTCTCCTTCGCCTGGGGCGCCTGCGCCGCCGCCCTCATAGCGATCGTCGCGAACAGCTTCGCGACCCGCTGGATAGCCACCGCCACCGCCGACCCGAGCAGCGCGGACACCCTCGGCGCGACCGTCATAGCGCCGATCGTCGAGGAGACGGCCAAGGCCGCGGCCGTCCTGCTCGTCTTCCTCTTCCGCAGACGCGAGTTCACCGGTGTGCTCGACGGCGTGGTGATAGCCGGAGTGACCGCCACCGGCTTCGCGTTCACCGAGAACATCCTCTATCTCGGCAGCGCGTTCGGCACCGACCAGCTCAACGGCGGCACCGGTCTCGCGTCCGTGACGGCGGCGACCTTCTTCGTACGCATCGTCATGTCGCCCTTCGCGCACCCGCTGTTCACCGTGCTCACCGGCATCGGCTTCGGCATCACCGCGCTCGGCACCGGCCGCGGGCGGCTGCGCCGCGTGCTGCTTCCGCTCGCCGGACTGCTCCTCGCGATGGGCCTGCACGCCCTGTGGAACGGCTCGACGACCTTCGGCGAGTACGGCTTCTTCGCGGTGTACGCGCTCTTCATGCTGCCCGCGTTCGGACTGCTGACCTGGCTGGTGATCTGGCTCAGGCAGCGCGGCCTGCGCGTGGTGCGCACGGAGCTGCCCGCGTACGCGGTCGCGGGCTGGCTCACGCCGCCCGAGCCGTACGCGCTCGGCACGATGCGCGCCCGCACCATCGCCCGCGACTACGCCTCGTACATGCAGGGCAAGGCCGCGGCGCGCACGGTCGCGGAGTACGAGGCGTACGCGACGTCGCTCGCCCTGCTCCGGCACCGGGGCCGGCGCGGCCGCGCGGGCGCCGACTTCGTCGTACGGGAGCGGGAGTTGCTGCACGCGCTGTGGGAGCGCCGCGAACTGGCCAGGCCCGCGCTCGCCTACGCGGCGCGGGCGACGGCACCCGTGCTCGTACCGATGCCGCCGCCGTACGGGTACCGGATTCCCCATCAGCAGGGATACGCGTACGCCGGGCCGGCGGCGGGACATCCCGCCTACCAGGCCCCGTACCACCCCTACCGCGGCTGATCAGGCGGAGGCCTTCGTCAGCGCGGTCACCTCGGCCTCCGTCAGTTCAAGATCGCCCACCGCGAGCAGCGCGGGCAGCTGCTCGACCGTGCGGGCCGATGCGATCGGCGCGGCCACCGTCGGCTGCGCGGCGAGCCAGGCCAGGGCCACGGTCGCGACCTCGGCGCCACGCTCGGCCGCGATCTCGTCCAGGGCGGCGAGCACCTTCACGCCACGGTCGGTCTCCAGGTGCTTGCCCGCGCCCTCGGCCCGCGCGCTGTCGACCTGCGCCCCCGGGCGGTACTTGCCGGTGAGGAAGCCGGAGGCGAGCGCGTAATACGGCACCGCTGCCAGGCCGGAGCGCGACGCGACCTCCTGGAGCGGGCCCTCGTAGGTGCCGCGGGAGACGAGGTTGTAGTGCGGCTGCAGCGCCACGTACCGCGCGAGGCCCTCGCGGTCGGAGAAGTCGATGGACTCCTGGAGCCGCTCGGCGGTCAGGTTGGAGGCGGCGATCGCGCGCACCTTGCCCGACGTCACCAGATCGTCGAGCGCGGTGATGATCTCCTCGACGGGGACGGTCGGGTCGTCGAAGTGCGTGTAGTAGAGGTCGATGTAGTCGGTGCGCAGCCGGCGCAGCGACTCCTCGGCACCGGACTTGATGGTGTTCGCGGACAGGCCCTTGTAGTCGGAGTGGGCGCCGACCTTGGTGGCTATCACGACGTCGGAGCGATGGCCGCGCGCGGCGAGCCAGTTGCCGATGACGGTCTCGGACTCGCCGCCCTTGTTGCCCGGCGCCCAGGCCGAGTAGACATCGGCGGTGTCGACGAAGTTGCCGCCCGCCGCGGTGTAGGCGTCGAGCACCGCGAAGGACTGCGCCTCGTCGGCCGTCCAGCCGAAGACATTGCCGCCGAGGGCGAGCGGGAAGACCTCGAGGTCGGACGGGCCGAGCTTGCGTAGAGAAGTCATACGGGGCTCAACACCCTTACGGATCCCAGCATTCCGTACAGCGGGATGTCCGTTCCGCGCCACCGGATGTGGGCATGCCGAGCCGGCAGCCCTGACGTCGGGGGGTTGCCGCCAGGACCGCCGGAGTCACAGGGGGTGCCTCAGAGCGACTGGCCCTTGTCCCGCAGCCAGGCGGCCGGGTCGACCCCGGTGGAGTCGCCGCCGGGGTGGATCTCCAGGTGGAGGTGCGGCCCGGTCACGTTGCCGGTGGCGCCGACGCGGCCGATGGTGTCGCCGGTGGTGACCTTCTGGCCGGCGCTGACACCCATCGAGGACTGGTGGTTGTACCAGATCTCGGTGCCGTCCTCGAGCTCCAGGATGGTGCGGTAGCCGTACGACCCCGCCCAGCCGGCCTCCTTGATGGTGCCGGAGTGGATCGCCTTGAGGGGCGTGCCCGTCGGCGCCGCGAAGTCGAGGCCGGTGTGGTAGCCGGAGGACCACATGGAGCCGGCCTGCCCGAAGGTGCTGGTGAGCGTGTACGAACTGAGGGGCAGGGTGTAGCTCTTGGCGAGCTTGGCCAGGCGCTCCGCCTCGGCCTTGCGGCGGGCTTCCTCTTCCGCCTTCTTCTTCGCGGCGGCCTTCTCGGCGGCGATCTTCTTCTCGGCCGCGGACTGCTCGGCGGCGGCCTGCTCCGCGGCCTTCTTGACGGCGGCTTCTTCCGCCGCCTTCTGGACCGCGTCGTCCGCCTGGTCCTGCTGGTTCTCGGCCTGCTGCATGATGCGGGCCCGCAGTGCCTCACCGGCGTCGGTGGTGCCCTGCTCGGCGTCGGCGGTGCTGACACCGGCGGTGGTGAGCGGGGCGGCGGCGGTCGTCACGCCGGCGTCGGAGGAGCCCGATTCGGAGTCGTCGGATATCAGGGAGCCCACGCCGGGAAGGGACTTGGCCTCCGGCAGCGAGTCCGTGACGGCCGAGATGTCCGGCATCTCGATGGAGACCGGGGGCTTGCCGCCCTGCGCGGTGGCTATGCCGCCCGCGCCGACGGCGGCGATGACGCCCACGCCGAGGACGGTGGAGCTGCGGGCGAGCCCGCCGCCGCCCTTCTTGTGGACGCGGTGCCTGCCGCGAACGGGACGGATGGACTCCTCGGTCGGATTCCACTCCTCCCACGGCTCGTCGTCGTAGGAACCGAGGTCGTCGTCACTCGGTACGAAAACGGCTTGGGGGGCAGGCCGGTTGGACGCCACTGGGGCGCGCTCCTTTCCTTCCTTCTCGCCTACCGGGTTAGCTGACGGGTTCGGAGCAGGAAGGTCTCCTACGAACATCTGGCACGGATGCACAGATGCCCGATTCACCCCAATTGGTGGTTCCCCGGCTCCCTTTCGGGATTAGGCGTGTGCGCACGGAGCCGACTCGAGTGACGGCTGGGACGACCGCGCTGCGTTATCGAACGTTAATAGACGGCAGGGCCGTATTCCAAGCCGTTCCGACTGATCGTTAACGCCGTTGGCCTGTACTTAACGGGACACCAGGGGTGGGAACGGGGCGAGTTGACCGCACTTCTTCACACACCGGACCTTCACACCGCCTTGACAGTGCGTCAGTTGTTATGCGGAGTGGTGCGATTCAGTCACGTCCCGTGACATCGGGCGGGGCATCGGCCGGTGCGTCGCCGGAGTCCGGCCGCCGCACCGCGAGCAGCGCCATGTCGTCCGTCCCTCCCCCGCCGGTGTGCCGGCGCACCTCTTCGGCCAGCGTCGCAAGCAGCGAGTCCGGACCGTGGGGTCCGGGAAAGATCCGGCCGCCGAGCCGGGCCGCCGGGTTGTAGAACTCGCCGCGGATGTCCCGCGCCTCCGAGAGCCCGTCGGTGTAGAGCAGCAGCATCGCCCCCGGCGGGAACTCCGCCTCGTCGGCGCGGTCCGGCCAGACCCCCAGGTCGCCCATCCCGAGCGGCAGCGCGGGCTCGCTCGCGGACAGCACGCACAGCCGTCCGTCGCCGCGCAGGAGCAGCGGCTCGGGATGCCCGCGGTTGAGGATGCGGATGACTCCGTCGCCGCGCGGGATCTCCGCCAGGACGGCGGTGGTGAACCCCTCGAAGGCGTCGAGCCCCTCGCGCCGCATGCCCTCCCGCGCGAGCGCACGCTCCAGGCGCTGCGCCACCGCCTCCAGGGTCGCCTCCTGCTCGGCCGCCTCCCGGAACGCCCCGATGACGACGGCGACGGCCGCCACCGCCCCCATCCCCTTGCCGCGTACGTCACCGACGATGACGCGTACGCCGTGCGGGGTGTCCTGCACGGCGTACAGATCCCCGCCGATGAACGCGTCGGCCTCCGCGGCCTCGTACCGCGCCGCGATGTCGAGCCCCCCGATCCGGTGATCCGGCTGCGGCAGCACGGCGCGCTGGGCGGCCTCCGCGATGGAGCGGGCGGAGGCGAGCTGTTCGTCGCTGCGGCGTACGACGCGGTTGATGAGGGCGGCGAGCACGGCGACCGTCAGCACGGTGAGCAGCTCGGTGACGGCCTCGACGTCGGTGGTGGTGCTGTTGCCGAAGTGCAGGACGAGCACGGCGAGGCAGGAGGCGGCGCCGATGAGGGCGGTGCTGAGGAGCGAGTAGAACGGGGCGGCGATCAGCGGGGCCGCGGTGAACAGGGGCGCCGCGGTGAACTCCGGAGGAGTCGACATGTCGTACACGACCCCGATGGCCAGCAGGAGCCACGGGAGGGCCCGCACGAGAGCCCGCTCGTGGGTGACGTCCGGACTCGTGTCCGACCCCTCTGAGGGGTTTCTCGGACGTCCTCCTCGCTGCCCCACCGCTCGTCTCCCGCCGATGTCCGCGCCCGGGACCAGCCCCATGACCGCACCTGTCCAGGTTTCCCGCAGCGGCGGCGGGCTGCGAGCGGTGTGGGCCGACCGGATGACGTCAGGGGGGATGACGTCAGGGGGGAATGCCAAAGGCCCGGATCCATGATCTGGATCCGGGCCTTCGGACTTCAGTAGCGGGGACAGGATTTGAACCTGCGACCTCTGGGTTATGAGCCCAGCGAGCTACCGAGCTGCTCCACCCCGCGCCGTTGAAATGAACAGTACGCCATGTGGCGGGATAAAAGCGAACCGGTTGACGGGAGGGGCAAAACCGCAGGTCGCTAGGCGTTCTCGGCGTGCGTCAGGGTCTCCCAGGCCACGAAGAGATCGTCCGTGCCCTCGGGCCGCCGCTGCTGGGTGTACTTCTCCGTGTTCGGGAGATCCAGCTTCAGCCGCTGCCCCAGGTGGTTGAGGCCGACCTCGGTGTCGGGCCCCATGTCGCGCCGCACCTTTCCGCCGCACAGCCACTTGGGCGCCTTGGCCCCCAGCTGGTACTTGGAGTGGAATTCGAGCGCGGCCCTCAGCCGGTCCACGACCTCGCCGTAGAGGTCGACGCCCTGGTGCCAGGCGGTCTCCGCGATGTGCGCGGTGGCAGCGAGCGAGTAGCTGGCGTGCTTGAAGTTGCGGCAGGTCTCCTGGGAGAGCCCGTCGGCGAAGGTCTTCTCCCCGAACCAGTACTTCTGGAGCTGCTTCGGGGTGTTGATGTCACTGCCGGCCGGCGAGACGGGGAGCGGACCGTCCGACTTCATATAGAAGTAGGCGGGTACGCGGTCCCGGAAGTGCGTCACCGCCTTCTCGAACGAGTCGTGATCGTCGAGGAAGACCGCCATGCTGATGGTCGCGTCGGCCATCAGAAGATCCCAGTTGCCGTTGAAGTGGGCGGCGCCTTCGCGCACTTGGGGCAGGTAGACGTTGCGCAGCATCCGCTCGAAGCGGAGCAGCCGGCCGTCGCTCCAGCCGTCATAGGAGTAGCGCACGGCCTCGGCGGCGCGCGCCCAGGACGAGGCGGCCCACGCCGTCTGGAGGCCGGCGTTGGCCTCCGTGTGCCTGGTGATCACCTGCGACCAGGCGTCCATGATCTGCACGGCCTTCGCGGCGTGCGCCTTCTCGCCGGTCATGTTCCAGAGCAGCGCGTGGGTGTACGCGGCGATGGCGTCCTCGCGCTCCTCGACGCAGCCGCGGCCGGGGCGGGTGTCGGGCGGGCACTCGACGACGGCGTACGGCTTGGCCCGGTAGTCGTCCGCCGCGTACTTGCTGGCCCGCATCTGCTCGAACGCCCTCAGCCAGGGCTGCTCCCGCGCCGCCACGTGCGCCCGCGCCCGCGCCAGCTGCGCCTTGCTGACGAGCACCCCGGGGTGCTCGAAGGCCAGGTCGGCGGGGCGCGCACGCTCGGCCGCACCACCCGAGCCGCCGCCGGAACCACCGCAGGCAGCCGCGACACCGACCAGGAGCGGCACGAGCACCATCGCGAGAGCCCGCCGTACGGAACCCATGCTGCACCTCCGGATCGACCACCTGGCAGGCTCAGCGTCACTCGTGGGCCGCGGGGTCGCAGGCGAGGCGGGTCCGTTCGGGCGAGCGACGGTCACATCGGTGCAGGCTGGTCGACAGCACCACCTCGGTGCGCGTCGGGGAGGTATCCCCTTGCTCCTCGGGGCTCAGCTCCGGCAGCGGACGAAACTCCTCTCTGCCGTCAGCCGCGCGGCCCCGCCCGAAACATGCACGAAGCGCCCCACCCGGAGAATCCGAGTAGGGCGCTGAAGAGCAGGTCAGCGAGGCTTTCCGCCGACCTGCCGGAGGTAGACCGTGTGGGACTCGAACCCACAACCAATGGATTAAAAGTCCACTGCTCTGCCAATTGAGCTAACGGTCCGTGCCGACGCACCCCACGAGCAT
Organism: Streptomyces sp. NPDC059037; assembly: GCF_042740015.1. Classification (NCBI taxonomy): domain Bacteria; kingdom Bacillati; phylum Actinomycetota; class Actinomycetes; order Kitasatosporales; family Streptomycetaceae; genus Streptomyces; species Streptomyces sp. NPDC059037. Next base: position 1,809 of record NZ_JBHYIG010000115.1, on the reverse strand, counting down.
AGCGGGACGGGCCCCGTCGTCCGATCGGGTATCGCCTCTGGGCCCGTCGCGAGTTCCGCGGCGGGCCCTCCGAGCGGGCCGGGACGGTCAGGGATCGGGCTGGGCCGGCGCCCCGGAGCGGGCCGCTTCGCGGGCCAGGGTGCGCTCGTGGTCCGGGTTGAGGAACCAGTGCCTGGCCGATGCCAGCCACCAGGTCGCGGCGAAGCCGAGGACCACCAGGACCGCGATCGGGGCGTAGTTGAAGCTCTCCCAGGTGACCGGCGAGACCTGCGGCAGCATGAAGAGGACCGTGATCACTCCGACCCAGGTCACCGCGACGATGCCGATCGGGCGCGACCAGCGGCCCAAGTGCCAGGGCCCGCGCTCGAATTGGTCGCCCTTGCGCAGCCGGAGCAGGGTCGGGACGACGTACGCGATGTAGAGGCCGATGACCGCGATCGAGGTCACCGCCGCGTACGCCGTGACGTTGATCAGGTACGGGAGACCGAGCACCAGCGCGCCCAGCGCGGCCAGCCAGACCGCCGCGACGGGGGTGCGCGTACGCGGGTTGACCGTGTGCCAGATGTGCGAGAACGGCAGCGCCCCGTCCCGCGAGAAGGCATAGATCATGCGGGAGTTGGCGGTCACGGACGCCATGCCGCAGAAGAGCTGCGCGCCGATGACGACGAGCAGGAGCAGCTTGCCGGTGGTCGCCCCGAGGGCGTCGAGCAGGATCTGCGCGGGCGGTGCTCCCGTGGCCGACCCCCGCGCACCCTCGTACGACTGGATGGCGAAGGTGAAGCCGAGCAGCAGCACGAAGCCCGCGATCCAGGACGTCCAGATGGAACGGACGATGCCGCGCGGGCCCGCCGTGGACGCGTCGTGGGTCTCCTCGGTCATGTGCGCGGAGGCGTCGTACCCGGTGAAGGTGTACTGGGCCATCAGGAGGCCGATGAGGGCGACGTAGAGGCCGCTGCCCCACCCCGTGTTGTTCACGAACTCCGTGAAGACGAAGGACGCCGACTGGTGCGAGTCCGGCGAGAAGGCGAGCGCGCCGACGATGACCGCGACGCCGATGACGTGCCACCAGACACTGACGCTGTTGAGCAGCCCGACGATGCGTACGCCGAAGGTGTTCAGGAGGCCGTGCAGGACCAGGATCGCCGCGAAGAGCAGGATCGTGCGCTCCTCCGTGACCTGGAAGTCGAACTGCAGGTTCAGGTACGCGCCCAGGAACGACGCGGCGCCGAAGTCGATGCCCGCGGTGACGGCGACCTGGCCGAGGACGTTGAACCAGCCCGTGAACCACGCCCAGGCGGCCGCCGTGCGGGGCGGCGCGAGGCGGTGCGCCCAGAAGTAGAGCCCGGCCGACGTCGGGTACGCCGAGCAGATCTCCGCCATCGCGAGGCCGACGAAGAGGGTCATCAGGCCGACCCCGACCCAGCCCCAGGTGATCAGGGCCGGGCCGCCGGTGTTCATCCCGAACAGGTACATCGTGAGGCAGCCGGAGAGGACCGAGATGATCGTGAAGGAGACCGCGTAGTTGGAGAACGCGGACATGCGGCGCGCGAGCACCTGGGTGTAGCCGAGCTGGGCCAGGCGCTCCTCGTCGGAGCCGGGTGGTGGTTCGCCGTTCTTTCCGTCAGTGGTCGTCATGCAGCAGCGTTGCCCACGGCAGGGACATGACACACGTCACGTTTGGCATACGGCAGCGGGGGGGGGGGCCGCGCGCGGGGGCGGGGGGCCCGGCGGGGAGGGCGCCGCGGGCGCGGCCCCCGCGCCGCAAGGCGGGGGGCAGCGGGCGAGGTGGGGGGGGGGCGCGCCCCGCCG
>NZ_JBHYIG010000114.1:11942-27570 GCF_042740015.1 Streptomyces sp. NPDC059037 | reverse complement strand
CTAAAAACACTGGGTGGGGGGGGGGCCCGGTGAGTGTTTTAACACGCCACCGCGGGTGTGGGGGGGGCGCCGCCCCCCCCCCCCGGCATTGGGGGGTTCCCGGGGTACGGGGCCCGCGGCCACGCCTCGTCTCTGACTGGCCGCCATGACTGACCATCAATTCGCCTGCGATTGCGGCGAGTTCAGTGTTTAACGCACTTGCGTTGAAGGGGCAAGGTCTGCACACTTGCCGACGTGGCCGATCCCCACCAGAACCCCGCAGCCACCCGGGTCCGGCTCATCGAGACCGCCGAGCGGCTCTTCGTCGAACGCGGTATTCACGCCGTGTCGCTGCGCGAGATCGCCGCGGCGGCCGAACAGCGCAACACCTCTGCCGTCGCCTACCACTTCGGCGACAAGCGGGGTCTGGTGACGGCCGTGTACGCACACCGGCTCGGCCCGACCAACGAGGGTCAGCTCCACCGCCTCGCCGTCCTCGACGAAGAAGGGCGCGGCAAGGAACTGCGCGGACTCGTCGAGGTGTTCGTCCGCCCCATGGCCGACCGGATCACCCACGCCGCGGCCGACCCGGACGCACCGCCCAGCTACTTCCTCCGCTTCGTCGCGCAGGCCCTGTACGTCGAGGACATCGCCCCGTACGACCTGGCGGCCGAGACCTGGACCCGCGCGCTCGACCGCCTGTACGCCCGCATCGACGCCTGCCTCACCGAGCTCCCCGAACCCGTCCGCGCCGACCGGTGGCGCATCTTCGTCGGGCTCACCCTGCACACCCTCGCCGACCACGAACGCGCCCTGCAGCACGGCGCGGCCAAGCCGGGACGCCGTACGGACCTGCTCGTCGCGAACCTCGTCGACGCGGCGGTGGCCGTCCTCACCGCGCCCGTCGCCCCCGCGACGCGCGCCCTCATCGAACCGGACGTCCCACGCGAACCGGAGGTCCCCACCGATGACTGACCACGGCCGCCGCCACCCGGTCGATCCACGCCCCGCCCCCGACGCCCCGGACGTCGTCGTCATCGTCCTCGACGACCTCGGCTTCGCCCAACTCGGCTGCTACGGCTCCGACATGGCGACGCCGAACCTGGACCGCCTGGCCGCCGACGGGCTGCGCTTCAACCGCTTCCATGTCACCGCGATGTGCTCACCGACCCGCGCAAGCCTGCTGACCGGCCGCAACCACCATGCCGTCGGCGTGGGCTTCCTCGTCGACCTGCCGATCGCCCACCCCGGCTACAGCGCACGCCTCCCGAAGTCCGCGGCACCACTTCCCCGCGTTCTGCGCGACGCCGGCTACTCCACCCTCTCCGTCGGCAAATGGCACCTCACCCCGCGCTGGGAGCGCACCGCGTCCGGCCCCTTCGACCGCTGGCCGCTCGGCTACGGCTTCGAGCGCTTCTACGGCTTCCTGCAGGGCGACACCAACCACTACGCACCGCGGCTCGTCCGTGACAACCACTACACCGAGCCCCCGGCGGGCCCCGACGACGGCTACCACCTCACCGAAGACCTGGCCGACTCGGCGATCCGCATGATCCTCGACCAGAAGCAGGCCACCCCCGACAAGCCGTACTTCCTCTACTTCCCGCTCGGCGCGACACACGCCCCGCACCACGTGCCCGGCGCCTGGAGCGATCCCTACCGAGGCCGCTTCGACCAGGGCTGGGAGCGCTGGCGCGAGGAGACCTTCGCCCGGCAGACCGCCCTGGGCGTGGTGCCGGGGAACACGGAACTCTCGCCCCGCCCGCCCTGGATCCAGGACTGGAGCGGACTGGACGGGGACGAACGCCGGATCTTCGCGCGCATGCAGGAGGTGTACGCCGGGTTCCTCACCCACACCGACGCCCAGATCGGGCGGCTGCTCGACTTCCTGCGCCGCACCGGCCGCCTCGACAACACCCTCGTCCTGGTCCTCTCCGACAACGGGGCGAGCGCCGAGGGCGGCAGCCTCGGAACCCTCAACGAGCACCGCTTCACCGCACGTTCGGGCGACAGCGCCGCCCGCAACCTCGCCGCGCTCGACGACTGGGGCGGCCCCGCGACGTATCCGCACTACGCGTGGGGCTGGGCCTGGGCCGGCAACGCCCCGCTGCGGTTGTGGAAGCGCTACACGTGGCTCGGCGGCACCCGCGCCCCGCTCATCGCCCACTGGCCACGCCGTGTGCCCGACCCGGGCGCGATCCGCCCCGCGTTCACGCACGCCGTCGACCTCATGCCGACGATCCTCGACGCATGCGGGATCGAAGCACCGACGGTGGTCGACGGGGTGCCCCAGCAGCCGGTGGACGGCCGCAGCCTGCTGACCGTCCTCGACGACCCGGACCACGCCCAACTACCCACTCCCACCCAGTACTTCGAGATGCTCGGCTCCCGTTCCATCGTGCACGGGGAGTGGAAGGCCACCACGGACCACGTCTCGCGCGGCGTCGAGGACGAGGAGCGGCTCCTGCCGGGCAGCCGCGACTTCGCGGCCGACCGCTGGTCGCTGTTCCGCCTCACGGACGACTTCGCGGAGTCGCACGACCTGGCGGACCAACACCCCGATGTCGTACGGAAGTTGGTGACTCTCTGGGACGCGGAGGCCGAGCGCAACCAGGTCCTTCCCCTCGACGACCGCATGCAGAAACGCCTCACCGCGATGATCCCGCCGGCCTGGCCGCCACCCGCCCGTGCCTCCTACGCTCCGGGCGGCACCCCGGTGCACGACGAGGCACTGCCCCTCCTCTTCGGCGGCTTCGAGCTGACCGCCGACGCCGAGGTGCCGGACGGCACGGTGGCCGCGGGGGTGCTGTGCGCGCTCGGCGACCTCAACGGCGGGTTCGTCCTGTACGCCGACGGGGGCCGCCTCGCTTTCGCCTGTTCCCGCGCCGGCGACCTGGACCGGGTGGTGGCGAGCGAACCGCTCGGCGCGGGCAGGCACCGGCTGGGTGTGCGGTACGACGTGGGCCAAGGGGACGGGAGAGTTGATTCACACGGGAAGTTCGTCCTCCACGTGGACGGCGAGGACATCGCGACCACGCCCCTCGGCGGCCCGTTCCCCTACACCTTCCAGCACGGGGGCGCGGGTCTTTCCGTCGGCCACGACCGAGGGCTCTCGGTCGACCCGGAGCGCTACCGGCCCCCGTTCGCTTGGCGCGGCCCCCTGCACGAGGTGGTCGTCGACACCACGCGGGGGAGGGGGCGGGCCAAGCGGTCGGCCGATGACGAACTGCGGGCGGCGCTGCACAGCGACTGACGGGCGGCCCTGCCCGCTGCCGGTCGGTCAGTCGACATCCCCGCGCGTCGAACCCATCTTGAGACCGTCGACCCAGTGCACCGACTCCACGTCGGTGATGGTGGAGCCGTAGGTGCCCCAGCGCGGGACATTGCCCTTGAGGTCCCAGGTCCTGGCGCCCTGCCGGTCGGCGACCTGCTTGCCGTTGACGTACAGGGCGAAGGAACCGCCGGTCGACGACTGGGCGTTGATGCCGAGCTCGATCCTGTTCCAGGTGCCCGGCGTCCAGGGGACGCTGCCGACCAGGATCCACTCCTCGCCCGGTGCGACGTACCAGATCTTCAACTCGCTGTTCTCGACCTTCATGATGACCGGGTAGTTCTGGTCGTGCTCCGAGCCGGTGCCCCACGACTTCCACTGGAAGACCGTCTGGGCGTTGCCGGTCTTGGTCATCGACTCCCAGCCGAACCAGTAGGTTCTGCCGGCCGAGAGGGTGCGTCCTGCGATGCCGTGCCCTTCACACCGTTCGGATCCGGGCCGCTTGGTGAAGCCGAAGATCTTGCCGCGGCCGTCGTTCCAGTTCGGCTGGTAGACGTACGACGGCGCGTCGCAGAGGACCGAGGCGAAGACGGCCGTGCCGCCGTTGTCCGCGTCGCCGTTCCATTCGACGGCGGCCTGAGCGGGGGCGGCAAGGACGAGGGAGGCCGCCGTGGCGGCGATCGCCACGGGGACGAGGAATCGCATGCGCATGGACTTCTCCTGGTAGGGGGGAGGGGGGAGGGGGGAGAGGGGAGGGGGAACGGCCTCATGGTGCTGGGCCTGTTGCTCGGCCAGGTTGGGATTCCGGTCGACCGAGGTCAACGCCCGTCGAGCATTCGGTCAACAAGCGGGCACGAGGCGTCAGTCGTCGGCGTCCGCTGGGGCTCCGCACGACGCGCGTACCCGCAGCCGCGGCAGCAGCTCGATGTGCGCGCTCCGGGCATCGGGCTCGGTCAACTGCCGAAGCAGCAGCCGTACGGCGGTGTCGCCCATCGCGTGCTTCGCCGGGGCGATCGAGGTCAACGGCACATCGGCCAGTGCGGCGAGCTCGTCGTCGTACGCGACGATCGCGAAGTCCTCGGGCACCCGCAGGCCGCGGGCCGTCAGGCGCTGGAGCAGATTGATCGCGTCGGCGTCGGTGTGCACGATCGCGGCGCGCACGCCGTCGGAGGCCGCGAGCTCCAGGAGCCGGTCGGTGTCCCGCTCGAAGGTGTCGAATCCGCCGGGACCGGAGGCGTCGAGCGGGGACAGGTCGTCCTGGGCGAAGCCGAACGAGCTGATCGCGGCGCGGTAGCCGCGGCGCAGATGCGGCGAGGTGTGCGTGGTCCTGGAGAGCAGCGCGATACGCCGGTGGCCGAGTGCGGCGAGATGGCGCACCGCCGCCGCGGCACCTTCCGCCTGCGCGGAGCCGACCCGGCCGATGTCGGCGCCGCGCGAGCCCGTCGGTATCCGCCGTTCCACGAGCACCGCGGGGACGGGGAGGCCGATGAGCTCCCGCAGCGCGTCCTGATCCGGTCCTTCGATGCCCCAACTGGGCGTCAGGAGCAGTCCGGTGGCGCCGGCCTCGACGAGGGTCTCGATCCGCCGGGTGTCCTCCTCGCCGCGGTAGTCGGTCGTCCCGACGAGCAGCCGGGCGCCAAGCGCGGCGGCCGCGGCACGGGCGCCGCGGATGACCGCGGGGTAGAAGTAGCCGGTCGCCGGCACCACCATGCCAAGGACGAGACCGCTCTGCGCGGCGCCAGCAGCAGGCGCGGCCGCGGCCACCGGCGCCGAGCGGGCAAGCCGGGCCTCGTGCGGACTCAGCTGGGCGGTCGGCCAGTGCACCGAGCCGTGCAGCCGCCGCAGCCGCCCCGCCTCGGCCAGCGTGGCCACATCACGCCGGGCGGTCTCCACCGAAACCCCGAGCCGCTCGGCGAGCTCGACGACGCGCACGCTTCCGCGCTCCCGCACGAGTCCGAGCACCCGCTTGTGCCTGGCGTCCACGCTCTCCCGCATGGGCTTCCTCCCGCCGTGGTGACGGAATTATGGCCGAGGAGTGCCTTCCGCGCCGGTGGTGCGGTGCGGCCCTGGTGGGAACCCGCGGCGCGACATAAAACGCGCATTCAGCCCTTGACCTGCAAAAACGCAGGCAGGGAGCCTGATGCAGGTCATGCACGTTCTCTGGTGTCGGGAGGCAGTTGCAAGTTTCGTCACCTGGAACCAGCTCTGATCGGACTCATGCTGACCCTTTGCTGACTTTCCTGATGGGGCATCAGTCGTGATCGGGAGAGGGAGCTGGTTACAGCCTTGGGGTTGCCCGCCGTGATCAAGAGGTCGGGCCCCGCGCCCCGCCCGCGACCGACGCATGCTCACTCGAGCCAGGGCCACCAGGTAAGCCGCAGCGGTAGCCATCCGTCGACTCGCGCCTCGTGGTGCAGTTGCTGGAGCTGTTTCAGATGACCCACCATGTTGAGTGCGTCGCGAATCCTTGAACCGACGACGTGGTCGGCGTGGTGCTTCTCCACGCATTCGATGGGGCTGAGGCAGCCGAGCCGAGTGGTTCCTGATGGCCTGCGTCGTACTGCCCTGGACCGTCGAGCAGTAGGACGGCGCCGTGCTGACGCCTGCTGGCTGACCGCCTCAACGGGTGATGGGCGTTCTCGCCGTTCAAGATCAATCTCACCGATACCGGCTGTTCCCTTGGCCCCAAGGCCGAAGATGGAACTGGAGCGAGCGTCGCCACAGCGGCCACTCAACCTTCGCTGAGAATGCTCAAGCTTCGCTGAGACAGGTCACGAGATGCGCTGTGTCATCGAAGATTGGTCAGTTGTCCCGTCTTCCAGGATCTGGCCCCGATCTCAATTGATCTGGGCCGATTCGCTCTTCGTCTCGGACGATCTGGTTTGTTGGGGCGTTGCGCCGACATGCCGGTGGTGCCTGAATGGCCTCGATTGGCGCGAAAGGCCGTTCTGTTCGCGTGACGCTGCAACTACGGTCCGTTGCATTGACCGCGGTTGCGCCGCTGCCGACGTTGGCCTCAGGTGGCGACCCCGTTCACGGTCAGCTCAGATCCCCCTCGATGCGTTGGGAGAGCAATGAGCCCCACCGGTAACGCTCAGGCCGGCAACAACGGTGCCGTAGAGATCCGCACCCTCGGGTACGCCAACCGTTTCGCGACCTGGGACAGCGAATTCCGCTACGACGGCCGGATATCGGCCCCCAAGGGCGTACGGATCAAGGAGATCAAGTACGACTGGGACGGCGAGGGCACGGTCGACCACGGCACCAGCAAGAAGGACCGTGGCGAGGGTGGCACGGGTCAGGAGTTCGAGGTCATCGACACGGCCACGGTCGGGGACCAGGACCTGATCACCTTCACCCTCCGCGGCGACCTGAACGTCGACAAGACCGTCCGCGGCGAGAACGTCCAGACCTATTCGATCAAGGTTGAGGTCACTCTCGACAACGGCAGCGTGTACACCGTCGCCCCCCGGGTCGAGGCCCTCAACCCGAACTGGGACAAGAACTACCCCGAGGGCACCGGCCGCCCGTTCGTCCGCCTGCCGTACGACAACAGCTGGGACCGCTACCCCGACCAACAGGGAGGGAGCCAGGCGGGCTTCGGCTACGTCACGGACAGCGGCCTCGTGCACGACCGGACGCTGTTCATCAACCTGGTCAACCCGCGCCTGCCCGATGAAGCCGACGGTTATGTCTACTACCAACTGGTGCACGAGGACGGCGAGCCCTCGCAGCTCACCCCGCTGCCGAAGAAGCAGTACCTGCGCGCGCGCAACGACAGCAGCAAGGCGGACTGGGTGGACCTGCCTGCCTTCCACATGGGCGAACTCGGCGAGAAACCCGGTTACTACCGCTTCCTGGTGTGGCCGCAGGCGGCCGAGGGCCAGGACGGCTTCAGCCATCAGTACAGCTGGGACCCCAGCAAGCCCGAGGACGCCTTCCAGGTCGGCAGCATCTACTTCCGGTGCCAGAACCACCTGCCGGAGTGGGCCCGGATCTCGCTCACCATCACCGACCGCCGCATCCCGCAGACCGTGGCACAGGGCCAGGAGAGCTTCTGGCCGAGCGTGACGGTGAAGAACACCGGCGTGGAGCGGATCGGCACGCAGACCGTCACCGTCCGCGCACCGCAGGGGATGTGGTTCACCGAGCCCCGGCTGTACTGGGGTCGCAACGGTGCCCCGCAGAACTGGTGGACCCTGGGTGAGCTGTCGGCGGACGGCACCACGCTGACGGCGCGGATTCCGCTGGACCTGAACGCCGGTGAGTTCGCGACCCTTTGGGCACCGCTCCGGGTCGGGACGGACGCGCCGACCGGCCTGGCACATGTGGCATTCGAGGCGGGAGTGGCACGCGGGGCAGCCATCCCCGAGGTCACGCCGAAGAAGTAGCACACGAGGTGGGGCCTTCCACCGGCGGAAGGCCCCACGTCAACGAACCACGCCGGCGGGACTGGATGTAGGTCCGCATGAGGTCAGCGACGGGCTCCGGCAGAGGGGACGACGGATCTCCCAGCCGGACGGCGACGGTGGCTCCGTCGTCGAGGACGTCGTCGACCGTGAGGCGAACGATGCAGGTGACGGGTTGCGCAAGGCGAGGCGGGACATCCGGCTCGTCTTCATGCACCAGCGCAGGAACGTCTGGGCCGGGCGCCGGGTGGCCAGTTTCTCCGTGTGTCAGGCATCGAGGTCGGCCTGCTGGCAGTGTTCGACGGTGCGGCCTCGGTCGGCAAGCCAGGTGAGGAAGGCGCCGGCCTGGGTGATCTCCTGCTTCGTCTGGGTGGTCTGGGAGCGGCCCAACTTTCTCCGCCTTGCTCGGCAGTCAGCCAGCGCTGATAGAGCATGAGCTGCCGGTCGACGCGTGGCAGGACGCCGCTGTCCATCAGCAGGTCATGCAGGTGGGCGACAGTTCGCCAGGGTGCTTCCTGGTGCAGCCCGTCGTGGGTGAGCGGGGTGGTGCCGGTGGCCAGGGCCCGCAGGAGGCGGACGACGTTGGGGGCCAGCATCGTTTCGGCCCGGCAGCAGTCGGTCGGTTCGGCAGCCGGGGCAGCAGAGGACGTCGCCGTGGTGTACGACTCGGACCGGACCCGGGGCCATCATCGGATGCTGATCCGCCGGCGTAGCGAGGTCGTGTCGGACATTCAGCAAGACCGCCGTCGTCGTCATCACCGCGAAGTCCGCCGGGCGCAAGGTCTTCGGCCTCGCCACCGCAGGCGTCCGTCTCGCTTGGCCTCTTGCGCGTCAGTCCGGCAGCCAGTGCAGCTCGTGCGCCAGGGTTTTGGCGACGGCACGGATGCGGCGGTGCAGCGGCGACTGCTCGCGTGGGAGGACCAGGTGGATCGTCAGGCTGGGCGCGCCTCGCAGCGGTCGCCAGGTGAGACCGGCCGGTTGTGCCGTGGCCGCGGCTTCTCCGGCCGGGGCGAGGGTGACCCCGTCGCGCAGGTCGCGCTGAGACATGTCGAAAGAGACTGCGGGCGTGCGGAATCGGGGGTGCGGTCGGGTGTCTCGGAACAGTGCGGACAGCTGATCGTGGATCACGGGGTTGGCCGCACGGTCCGGGAGTCGCAGCGGATACGCGGCCGCGTCGGCGATCTCGATCTCGGGGTGTTCGGCCAGCGGATGGTGCTGCGCCAGCTGGACCCCGATGCGCGCACGCCGCAGCAGGAACCGGCGCACGCCACGGCCCGGTTGTTCACCGCGGGTGATCCCGGCATCGATGCGGCCGTCGGCGACCGCGGGGGAGATCTCCGGTGTCGCCATCGGGACCGCGCCGACCTCGAGTCCCGGGCTGCTGCGAATGAGCCTGTCCACCAGGGCCGGTGCCGTCTCGGCCCCGGCGCTGAGGCTGTATCCGATGCGCAGCGTGCCCAGCTCACCGGCCGCCGCGCTCCGGGCGGTGTCCCATGCCCGGTCCAGCGCCGCCAGCGCGGGCGGCGCGGACTCCGCCAAAGCCGCACCGGCCGTGGTCAATACGACGCTACGCGTGTTGCGGACCAGCAGGGCCGTACCGAGTTCCGCCTCCAATCGGCGCATCCGGGCGCTGAGTGCGGGCTGTGCGATACCGATCCGTGCGGCCGCGCGGGTGAAGTTCAACTCCTGCGCCAGCACCAGGAAGTACCGCAGGCTCACCGTATCCGGCGCCACGTGCCCTCCCTGCCGATTGATAACGATCCGTTCTGAGTCTATCCCGTACCGGTCTTTCCCTCGACCGCAGATCAAGCCCTAACCTGCGGATATGGCGATTCAACTGATCGCAGTACCGGTCGCCGGGATCGATCGATCTGAGTGTCAATTCGAAGTCGGACGTGTCCGGCCGAACACAGGAGGTTTCCATGGCTAAGGGCTACTGGGTCAGTGTCTACCCCGCCATTTCCGCTGAGAGGCTGACTGCCTACGACAAGCTGGCCGGTCCGGCTGTCCAGGCTGGGGGCGGGCGCGTCCTGTCCAGTGGCGGTCGAGTCGTCGCCCACGAGGCCGGAATCACGCAACGCGTCGTTCTGATCGAGTTCGACAGCTTTGAACAGGCCGTCGCGGCATACGAGAGCGAGGCATACCAGAAGGCGCTGGTGGCCCTCCCCGACGGCGTCGAGCGCGACTTCCGCATCAGCGAAGGCATCGACTGACCGGCGGGCCCAGCCATCGCTGAGCATCCGTCACCTGATACGCACACGGTGCTGAACGACGACTCACGAGACGAGTTCGAAGCCATGCCCCGCGTCCCAGTTCGTCGTCGACGAAACTCACCCTCGCCCGAAGCGAACCGCGAACCGCTTCTCACACGACAGATCGGTCCAGCGAACACAAGGCTTCGATGACCAGGGGCGCATCCTGCATCCATCTGCCGTGTGCCCCGTCGGGGCTGCTCGGAGTACGGATATTCAGTTTGAAGAACTGCAGGTCAAGACCTCTTTCAAGGGGTTTCGATCTGCGGTTCTTCTGTTGTTGAAGTAGCCCAGGGGCGCGCCTGGCTGCGCCAGGATGGCGCACTGGAGCCGGCCGCCCTGCTTCGGGGATCAGGTGGTAGGGCTCTGTGGGCCTGGCGTTGCAGGCCGACGCTGTCGCGACGGTACCGTTCGCTGAGGTCAGGGACTTGCTCGACGAACGTCCGTCGTTGACACTCGGCCAGCTCGCAGAAGAGCCGCCGCACCCGCAACGAGATCACCAACGGCCTGCCCGCCACCGGGCGTTCGGCCAGGCGGCGCCAGCAGCGGGAGTGCACGCGGTGTCCCGTACAGCCGCAGCTCGGACAATCCGGTGGCCGACCGCAGGCTGCTGCCTCGACAACGACCCCTTCAGCGGCGGCGCACACCGCCGTGACCTGCACATCGATCCCGGGAAACAGCACATCCTCGATCGCCACGACCCCCATACCGGGGCAATCCCCACGAGGAACGTTCCCGCACTCGCGCGCTCACCTGGGGATTCACGGAATGGCGGACTGAACCACGAAATCGCGACCGCTCACACCAGCGTCACCTTCCGCTCGACCAGCCAATCCCGCAACTCCAACAGGGCGTTGGTGGTCGAGGCGAAGGTGCGGACCTCTCCCTGGCGGCCGCCCCTGGCCCCGCGCGGCGAACCGCACCCCGGCAGCGTCATCGAGTGTGACGACGGCCATCTGCTCGTGGACCGGGACACGGTGCAACTCGCCGTCCCTGAGCGGGACTTGTCGCTCCTCCCGGACGATCCGGCTGACCTGACCCACTACGTCGAGCTGAACAGGCCGGGCCCCCGACGCGACCGCCCTCGCGCTCTACCGGCTGCGGTGGGGCCTGTTGGGCATGGACGAATTCGGGCACTGGTTCCGCGGGCCGCACGAGCGGACGTCCGGCAGGCCGCGTGTGACGGCTCAACGAGGCGCTGACACAACTGGCCGGGTGGGGCGCCGACGTCTCCCGACCGCACCTCGCCGCTAACTAAACAGACAATCATGGTGAATTGCCCTAAAATGGCGTATGGGCGTCACTAGACACGGTGGCGACCTCTACACGAGGAGGCACTGATGCTTGCTCAGCACACACCGCTTCTTGTCACTCCGACGGACACCACGGCGCTCGGCGCGGCCATGGTGGAGACCGAGGCCGCCGTCAGCGACGCGCCGACGTATGCGCCGGAGGCCACGGGAGCGCTCCTCCTGGGCCTGCTCATCTCGCCGAAGGAGCCGAAGGAGCCGAAGGAGCCGAAGGGCAAGTGAGTCCTGATCGGTCGCAGACGGTGTACGCCGCTTCGGCGGCTGACCTGGCGCTTGGTGCCCTTGATGCCTTGCGCGGCGTCGAGGGCACCGCGTTGGTGGCCGCGCATGTCGAGCGCGCGGACGACCCCAAGGCGGCGCTGGCCGCCATCCGGGTCGTCGGAGCCGACGCCTTCGCCCCGCACCTGCTGGGGGACGCGGTCCTCCACCCCGAGGACGTGGCCGCCGTCAGCCAGTCCTTCGCCGTGTTCCCGCCCCCGGTGAGCACGCCCGGCCCCCCGCCGTCGGGGCCCGTCGAGCCCTGGATCGCCGCCTGGCGGGACTGGGCCACCGCCGCGCTCGTCGCCCGCCTCGCCGGCACGGAGGGGGACGGCCTCCTGGCGCCACAGCCCTCGGGCGCCCCCGTCCTCACGGACCACGCCGAGGGTGCGGCCCGCGGCGCCGATACCGGCGGCCCGGACTCCAGTAGGCCTGACGTCGCCGCCTCCGCCGCCGCTACCTCTGACACTTCCGACACCGACTGGCAGCGCTGGTCCGTCCGCATGGGACAGCTCTCCCCGCTCGCCGTTCCCGCACTCGACAGCCCCGTGCACGCCGCCGCCCGCGCCGCCCCCCTCGCCCTCGCACGCGGCGCGACCCGCGCCGTGCTGCGCCGCGACTTCCCCACCGCCACCCACATCACGCGCTGGCTCGCGCTGCTGCACGCCGACGGCGTGCGCCTGCCGCTCGACCCCGTACCCCTGGTCGAGCACCTCCGCCTGCACGGCGGCGGACCGCGGCTCGCGCTCGACGTCGCGATCGCCCGGCGGCTGCTCGGGATGGAGTCCCCATGACAGCCTCCGTGACGCGGACCGCCCACCAGGTGAGCGCACAGGCCCTGGCCTGGCTGCATGCGCAGCAGGCGTACGGCGCGCTGCCCGCCGACACCACCGTCGACCTCGGCGATCCGGACAGCGTCTACAAACCCCTCGGCGAGACGGCGCTCGCCGCCTCCCTCGTACTCCGCGAGTCCGCGGCAGGCAGCGTCGAACTGCGCCAGGCCCGCGACCTGATGGAGTTCTGCTGGCGGCAGCTCGGCGAGGGCGACCTGCTCTACGAACGGCAGCTGCGGTACTCGATGATGACCGACCCGCTGGAGACGTACACGCCCTTCGCCCGCTGCGGATTCCGCCACGAACCGCTGGAGCGGCTGCTCGCCCACACCGGCGCGCTGCGCTCGGTGCGGGCTGTCGAGGTCGTCCCCAACCGCAGGCTCGCCGTCGCCAACGCGGCCCGCGTCGTGGGCCTCGGCCAGGGCGAAGGCGGCTACGACTGGCCGACGCTGACCCGCGCCACCTGGCTCGGCACCGCCCCCGAACCCTGGCTCATCGACTGGATGACCGGCTACTGCGTCACCCACACGGTCTTCCACCTCACCGACTGGGGCGGCACCCCCACCGGCCTGCCCGACGACCTCACCGCATACGTGGCCACCTGGCTGCCCGTGTGGATCGACATCTGGGCCGAGATCGAGCAGTGGGACCTGGTCGCCGAGCTGATGATCGTCGGCTGCTGTCTGAAGGAGCCGTACTGCGCGCCCGCGGACTGGGAGCGCCTGGCCGGAGCCCAGCACGCGGACGGCCTGGTGCCCCGCGACGGCGACCCTGTACCCGACGACCCCGCACAACGGTTCAAGGACCACCAGCACACCGCGGTCGTCGCCGCGATCGCCGGCACCCTCGCGGTCTCCCGCGCGCTGGGCGGGACGGCCGAACAGCGGTGACCACGGGGGCGCCCGCCTGGGCCACGGACCTGCTCGGTGCGCTGCGGAGCGCCGCCCCCGGGGCCAGCGCGGTCGCCCTCGCGGTCCGGCGGGGCCCCGAACGCGCCCTCCTCGCCACCGGCACCACCACCCTGCACGGCAGCGCCCGGGCCGACCCCGACACACGCTTCGAGATCGGCTCCCTCACCAAGACGTTCACCGCCCTGCTCCTCGCCGAGATGGTCGCGCGGGGCGAGGTCGCGTACGACGACCCGATCACCCGCTTCCTGCCGCGCACCGCCACCCCACACCTCCGCGGCGCCCCCATCACGCTCATCCACCTGGCCACCCACACCTCGGGCTTGCCCTCGCTGCCCCCGGGCTTCCTGCGCAGGGGTGCGCCCGCCTGGTTCAGCAATCCGTACGCCGACTTCTCCGCCGCCGACCTTCGCCGCGCCCTCGCCCGCACCCGGCCGCGCGCCGCCCCCGGCACCCGCGTGCGCTACTCCAACTTCGGCGTCGGCCTGCTCGGCGCCCTGCTCACCCACGCCGCCCACGGCCCCGGCGGCACCTTCGCCCCCCTGCTCGCCGCCCGCGTACTGGACCCGCTCGGCCTGACCCGCACGAGCTGCGACCCCGACCAGCCGCAGCCCACCGGATACTGGCACGGCCGGGCGCGCCCTCGCTGGCAGATACCCGCCATGCCGGGCGCGGGAGCCGGCCGAGCCAGCGCCCGTGACCTCCTCACGACCCTCGACGCCCTCGCCGACCCCGCGACCGCGCCCTCCACCGTCCCCGGCACGCTGCGCGCCGCGCTCACGGACGTCACAACACCCCGCATCGCCCTGCCCCGCACCGGCCGCCGCATCGCCCTCATCTGGAACATCAGACCCCGGCCCGGCCGCGACCTCTACCACCACTCCGGGGGCACCCGGGGCTTCACCACCTTCGCGGGCTTCAGCCCGCAGACGGGCGTGGCCCTCACCGCCCTGGCCAACACGAACCCCGCCCTGACCGGAACGTTCATCCAGCGGGCGTATCTGGAGCTGTGGTCGCTGGCACAGGCCTCGGCATGCAATCCACACATGGCATCTTCCGAGACCCGAGGGCGGGGTGGATGTGGTTCTTGAGCATGCTCCGCATCCCATCGCCCGTCGAGTAGCCAGTGATCCTTCGCCTACGTGAGATCCACTTCTCTGCGTACTCCTTGAACGTGAGGCTTCCCAGCTCCCTACGAGTTGTTCCAGGCCGACTCGTTGCCCGCACCCGTACACCTTTCGGTTCCGGGACGACCGGCGACCTGGCCACGATGGATGTGGAGGACGGCGGCATCACTCTGCTCGGCCGGATCGGCCTCATGACAAACGTTGCCGGCAAGAAGGTCAGCCCGCGCGAGGTGGAGCCCACGACAGCGACGACCCCGACTACCCCTACCACGCCCCCGACCGGGACACCGGCGCGGCGGTACACGGCGCTCTGGACGGCGCCTTCGCGACCGCGGCAGTGGCGGGAGTGGCCCATGCGGGGCGCGAGGCCAAGCGGCGATCGATGGTCGCCGCGCGGGCTCTCGTCTCGCTGCGTCCGGCGCAGCGAGTACGCGCCCTGATCGCGGACCCCACCGCGCACCGCCCCGGCCGCGCTGCCCTGGACGACAGCCGCGAATTCCGCCGGAACACCAGCGGCACCAGTCAGCAGATCGAGATCCTGCGATGACTGCGAACGGGGAACGGCCGGACACCTGGTGATGACCCGTCAGAACTGCTGGCCAGCCGCATGGCGCTGAGGGTCTTGCGCCCGGCCGGCCGGGTGGGTCAGGGCCGGTTGTACCACTCGCACTTGAGTGCCGTGTTCGCATCAAGGCAGATCCTGACGGACGCCGCCCCGCCGGGCACATCCGCAGGGGACACGGCATTGAACTGGTACGTCACATTGCACCGAGTGCCGCTGCTCCAAGTGCCCAGTTCGTTGCCAGAGGCACCGTACGTGCTGAACCACACCCTGTTGCAGCCGACGGCCCGGTGTGTTCCAGCGGCCCCGACCGACCGGTCGCGCCAAGTCAGGGTGCCGCGGACGGAGCTGGCACCGATCGTGACGTCGAAAGGGGTGCTCGGGTAGGGGGCTGTCTGCGCGCCGGCGGCGGGAGCGCCCAGCAAGGTGCCCGCGGTCAGCACGATGGAACCGAGGGCGGCGGTGAGATGAGTCTTCATGCGATCTCCAGGATGGGGACTGCAGGGCCCGACCGCGGTCGCGTGCGGCATCAACCGGTTGAGGTGAAACAGGGCGGTGGCGAACCGGTTCGCAAAGTCGCGGTCCGTTTCGCGGGGGGGGGGTTTGGAGCGCGCCGGCAACCGACTGGGTTGGGGGGGCCGGGGGTGAGACCCCCCCCCCCCCCCCCCGCCCCCCCCCCCCCCCCCCCCCCCCGGGGCCCCCCCCCCCACCCCACCCCC
>NZ_JBHYIG010000114.1:0-11933 GCF_042740015.1 Streptomyces sp. NPDC059037 | reverse complement strand
CCGTGGCACCCCCCCGCTGGGCGGCCACCCGGGGGGGGGCCCCCCGGGCCCCCAAAGGGGGGGCGCGGTGCGGGGGCCTTTTTCCCCCCGCCGGCTCTCAACGCATGGCTGTGGCCTGCCGGATGTGTCAGCCCCGCCCTCCCCGGACGGCCCACCCAGGACACCGGCAACGTCTTGGACGACCACCAGATCCGCCGCTGTCCCGGCTGGCACCGCCACATGACCCTCAGCTGACGAACAATCACCACAGAGACCGCTGCAGTACTAGTGCAGGCCGTCGATGCAGTAGCCGGCGCGGTAACAGGTCTGTCCCTTGAGGTAGTTCTGGTTTTCGTCGGTCATATAGACCCAGATGTTGTCGGACCCACCGACGACGTTCGCGGCAAGGGTGAAGTCCGCCGGCCCGGATCGATTGCACCAAGTGCTGCTGCTCTTGAAGTCCAGTGAGGTGCTGCCGGCGAACGCCCGCGCGTAGACCCGCCGACAATTGCTGGCCTTGAACGATGCGTCGATGCCGACCGACCGGTTGGACCAGCTGGCCGTGCCTTTGTAGTAGCTCGCCCC
Source organism: Streptomyces sp. NPDC059037 (assembly GCF_042740015.1). NCBI lineage: Bacteria > Bacillati > Actinomycetota > Actinomycetes > Kitasatosporales > Streptomycetaceae > Streptomyces > Streptomyces sp. NPDC059037. The sequence continues at coordinate 11,369 of NZ_JBHYIG010000114.1, read as the reverse complement.
ATACTCAATCGAGACGGTGGCGGCAGCGGCGCCGACGGCGGTCGCGGGTGTCGCCGCGAAGGCCATCCCGGCAACCGACGCGGCTGCGGTCACGGCCACGCCGACCTTCCTCGTGCGGCTCTTCACCTTCGATGCGTTCTTCAACCTCACCATGACGACCACTCCCAGGTTCCTCGAGTGCCGGATGCGCAACCTCACCGTCGTGCGGAGGCGACCGCCTCAGATCCGGCAGTGAACGTTGCTGCCGTTGTTCGGCAACACGACTCCACCACGCGGGGACCTCACGCCGGAAAGCATTCGAGCCAGTTCAAATCCATCGCGACGACTGCTAGCGTCGGGCGGTGCTCACCCTGCGTGTAGACGCCAACACAGTGTCCAGGACTCGGTTGGCGCCTTCCCCTGCTTCGGAATGCATGGCCTGGCTGAAACTCACCGCCGCGTCGGGACGGCACCCGGTCTTCGGGGATCCTGGACCACTCGCCCGAGCATCACTTGCCCATCCCGACGTTGCCCTGCTCGTAGACCTGTTGCCGCGAAACGGCGACACCTACAGACCTGACCTGCTCACCCCTCAGCCAGGAACGGACGCACAGCGCCGCGACCTGATCGACGAGCAGATCGCGCAGATCGAGGCCGTAGCGCAGGACGACCTCGAAACCCAGGTCTTCACCCACACCCGGACCCACTGGAACAGGCCGCTGCTGGCCACCACCCGCAGGATCGCGGAGTCGGGGCAGATGCAGCGCCATCTGGCCAACGGTCTCGCCCGGTTCTGGCGCGATACCTTGGCCGAGGGCTGGCCCGAACTGCGCTCGATCATCCATCGGGACATCGCCCACCGCGCGACAGCCATCGCCACCCACGGCGTCGGCCGGACGCTCGGAGCACTCCACTCCGACATGGCCTGGGCAGGCGACGCGATCACCCTCGCCAAGCCGTGGGATGCCGAAATCGATGTCGCCGGCCGGGAGTTGGTCCTCACCCCCAGCGTGCTCAGCCGGCCCGCCGTCGTCATCCAGGTCGACACCCCCGGGCAATTCGTCTTCTACTACCCCGCCCAGCGGATCGGAGCCGACCGGGATCGCAGGTCCGGAAAGATCGCGCAAGTGGTCGGCAACGCCCGAGCGGCCTTGCTTGCGGACCTCGAAACCGCCCGGTCCACCGCGGAACTCGCCGCCCGAACCGGATATACCCCGGGCACCGTCTCCTACCACCTCAGCGCCCTGCACCGCGCACGCCTCGTCACCAAGGCCAGAAACGGGCGCTACGTGTTGTACCAGCGGACCGCGCATGCGGCAGGACTCCTGGAAGAAGCCCATTGCAGTACTCGACGCTCCTCGCTCTGACGGTTACCCGCCGCTGATCGCGGTGAAGGCCCATGTCGCGCACGAGTCGGGGCTCGTCGTGCCGGGCGCTGCGGGGACGTAACCCTTCGGCGCCTCGGCCGCCCCTCGGCGTCGACTCGGAAGCTGACGCAGAGCAAGTGACCGCTCACATAGGGGAGTTGATGCAGTGGAGGTCGGGTGTGTTACCCATACGCAATCCCGAGGGCGGGACAAGAGCCCTGGCCGGTGGCAGGATGCACCGCAGCTTGCGCAGCACACAGCGTTGTTGATCTCGCTCGCGCCCTGGTTCGAGCCTGCCCTGGAGGTCCTGTGTTCGCTCGTCCCCCGAAGTCCGTTCGTTCCCCGGTGGCTGCCATAGCCCTGACCGCAGTCGTCGGCCTGCTGATGACGGGCTGCACCAGCACCAAGTCCGACAGCGACGGCGACAAGGGCGCCTCGGGGATCAAGCTCGTCTCGTCCGGCAAGATCAAGACCTGCACGCATCTGCCCTATCCGCCGTTCCAGTCGAAGAAGGACGGCAAGATCGTCGGCTTCGACGTGGATCTGGTCGACCTGGTCGCCAAGGAACTGGGGGTCGAGCAGGAGATCGTCAACACACCCTTCGAGGGCATTGAAACCGGCCAGGACTTCAACATCCGCAAGTGCGACCTGGCCGCCGCAGGCATGACGATCACCGATGAGCGCGACAAGGTCATGGACTTCTCGGACCCCTACTTCAACGCCACCCAGGCGCTGATCACCAAGAAGGGGAAGCCCTACAAGACCTTCGAGGATCTCAAGGGAAAGAAGCTCGGCTACCAGAAGGCCACCACCGGCGGCATCTACGCCAAGAAGGAGAGCAAGGGCCTCGACATGGAGCTCGTGGAGTACGAGGACGTCGGCTTGCTGCTCACGGCGGTCAAGGCCGGCAAAGTCGACGCGGGCATCAACGACAACGGCGTGCTCTTCGAATACATCAAGGACAACCCGGACACCGAGGTGACCGCGGAGTTCGACACCGGTGAGAAGTACGGAATCGGCTTCCGCACGGGCAACGACTCACTGCGCACGAAGGTCAACGAGGTCCTCAAGGAGGCCCGGACCGACGGCAGTTACGACAAGATCTACAAGAAGTGGTTCGGCACCACTCCGCAGAGCTGACCTCGAGCATTCAAACGGCTGACCAGAGGAGTTCTGCACGTATGTCCATGTCCCGACGGCGGCGGGCACGGCTGTTCCGCGGCGTCCAGTACGCCGTGCTGTTCATCGCCATAGCCGTGTTCGCGCTGGTGGCCGACTGGGGGACACTGCGCCAGGCGTTCTTCGACGTGGAGATCGCCAAGGCGCTGTTCCCCGAGGTGATCACCACCGCGCTGGTCAACACCGCCTACTACACACTGCTCGGCTTCGGCTTCGGCCTGGGGCTCGGCATCGTCCTTGCGCTGATGCGGCTGTCCACGGTGCCCCCGTACCGCTGGATCGCGATCGCCTATATCGAGTTCTTCCGCGGCGTTCCGTCCCTGCTGGTGTTCATCGCGCTCGGCTTCGGTGTGCCGCTGGCCTTCGAGGTCGCGCTCGACATGGACATCACGGTGATGCTGTCTCTGGGCCTGGTGGGCGCCGCCTATATGGCCGAGACGATCCGCGCGGGCATTCTGGCGGTGCCCAAGGGGCAGACGGAGGCGGCCCGTTCGCTGGGCATGTCACCGGGGCGTGCGATGGTGTCGATCGTGATGCCGCAGGCGTTCCGGATCGTGCTGCCGCCGCTGACCAACGAGCTGATCCTGCTCACCAAGGACTCTTCACTGGTGTATCTGCTCGGCCTTTCGCTCGGCCAGTTCGAGCTGGCCAACTTCGGCCGGGACGCGCTGAACGAGCACAAGAGCCTGACCCCGATCCTGATCGCCGGACTGCTGTATCTCGTCATCACCCTCCCGCTCGGCCATCTGGTGCGGCGGCTCGAGGCCCGTACGGCGAAAGCCAGGTGAGCACCATGAAGTCGGACAAGGCACCCGACGCGCCCGCACCTTCGGGCCAGGCGATCGAGGTGCGCGAGCTGCGCAAGTCGTTCGGCGATCTGGAGGTGCTCAAGGGCATCGACCTCACGGTCGGGCGCGGTGACGTGGTCTGTGTCATCGGCCCTTCGGGCTCCGGCAAGTCGACCCTGCTGCGCTGCGTCAATCTCCTGGAAGAGCCCACGTCGGGCACGGTGACGGTGGCCGGCACGGAGGTCACCGACCCCGATGTGGACATCGATCGCGTACGCCGTCGGATCGGCATGGTCTTCCAGTCCTTCAACCTCTTCCCGCACCTCACGGCGCTGGAGAACCTGACCATCGCGCAGCGCCGTGTGCTTCGGCGCGGCAAGGAGGAGGCGGAGCGCATCGCGCGGGCCAACCTCGCGCGGGTGGGCCTCGTCGACAAGGAGCAGTCCTATCCGGCGCAGCTCTCCGGCGGCCAGCAGCAGCGGGTCGCGATCGCTCGGGCGCTGTCCATGGACCCCGAGTTGATGCTCTTCGACGAGCCGACCTCCGCGCTCGACCCCGAACTGGTCGGGGACGTACTCGCGGTGATGCGCTCGCTCGCCCAGGAGGGGATGACGATGCTGGTAGTCACCCATGAGATGAGCTTCGCGCGCGAGGTCGCCGACCGGGTGGTCTTCATGGACGACGGAGTGATCGTCGAGGAGGGCACGCCCGAACGTGTGGTGGGCGACCCGCAGCACGAGCGGACCCGGACGTTCCTGGCGCGCGTACTCGATCCTGCGGCGGCGGAGATGGGCGAGGTCCCGGACACAGGACCGCACGAGAAGCGAGTGGACCGCTGAGTGCGCCTCGGGGCCGAATATCCCGGCGTACGGGCGTGCGGGAGGGGTGCCCGGCAGGGCCGTGGGTGAATCCTCAGGCAGAGTGAGCCCGAGGTGTCTGGCATTGCTCCGACAGCTCTATGGGATCTGGCCGTGCCCACGATCTACCCAGGTTGGCGCCCTCAGCTTGGGAAGCGGCATTTGCTCAGAGCCTTGCAGTGGCGTTGACCTGCTGAAGCGAAGCCTCTGATCGACGGTTCGAGGGGGTGGGAGGAGGTAGTGGGCGAGGAGGTTGACCTGGAAGGCGATCTCGTTGCCGTCGGCGGTGACGGTGTGCCGTTCCGGGGCCGCGTACCGGCATTGTTGACCAGCACGTCCGGGTATGGATGGGCCGCTGCGACCCGTGCGGCTGGTCGCTCCACCTCCTGTAGGCGGGCGAGGTCCGCCCTGTACGCGCACTGCAGCTCGATCGACGTGTCGACACAGCAGCTCACGGCGGAGCCGGCTGCGGTCGACAAGCCGGACGAGGTGGTACAGCGGGCCCTGTGCTCCTCCTGCAGCTCGTACTACCGCCAAATGCTGCCGGCGTTGCTGGGCACGCTGGGCTTCAAGGGCAACAACACCGCCTACCAGCCGGTAATGGGCGCGACGAGGCTGCTGGCGAAGTACGGCAATGTCGACGGCAAGACGTGGTCTACTACGCGGCGGACATGACGCTGATGGACGGTGTGGCGCGCAAGGACTGACTTACCTGATGGGCCATCAAGTAAGTCAGCATCCACTCAGCTTTGGGCCGGAACGCTCTTGCGTGCATGGGTCCGGTCGACGGCCTCCCTGCAGCTCATTTCGCGCAAACCGCACCAGGTGAGAAGCCTGCGCGTGGAGGCGTTGGGGCTTGAAGTAGCGGCCGGGATGCGGGTCGTGTTGCGTTTGGAGTCCCGCCACCATCGGCTTCAGTCTTCGCTGTCGTGGACGTTTGCCGCAGAGATCCCGACGACCAGGCGCAGTCCGTTCGCGTCCGACACAACGTGCATCTTGGAACCCGGCTTGCCCCGGTCCACGGGGCTCGGACCTGTGTGTTCACCCCCTTCTTAGCGCGGACGTGGGCGGTGTCGAGCACCGAAATCCGCGCAGGTCATCGCAGCGTTTGACGATGGTGACGGCGAGCTGGAGGACGGCCAGGGCCCAGGTGACCAGAACGCCGGTGTAGCCGGAGTCGGCCCACAGCTTCGTCATCGTGGGAAACCGTGTCCGCAGCGCGGGCAGTATGTCGGTGGCGGCCTGCCGGTCGGTGACATCCGCGGGCAGCACCCTCATGGCCAGGAGCAGACCGATCGTGTCGCAGATCAGGTGCCGGCGCCTGCCGTTGATCTTCTTGGCCCCGTCGTAGCCGCGGCTGCCGGCCCCCACCACCGCGTCGGCCTTCACCGACTGCGAGTCGATCACCGCAGCCGTCGGCTCCGGATCGCGCCCCGCCGCCTCACGCACCTTCCCGCGCAGCCGGTCGTGGAATTCGGCGATCAGGCCGTTCTTGCGCCAGCGCCGCCAGAACGCGTAGACCCGGTCCCAGGCAGGGAAGTCGACCGGCTTGTTGCGCCACTTGATGCCGTTGTCGACCACGTAGAACACCGCGTCCAACATCACGCGATGGCAGTAGCCGCTCAGGCCGGTCGGCCGTGTTCCCGAACTAGTGAGCGAGACAATCGCACGCCTCACCGGACAAGTCGAACCCAGCAGCCTCGACCGCGTACAACAGTGACACCAGGGCCTCCTGGCAGCGAGATCGGTTTCTCAGCAACTCCGAACTGCACCAGAGGCCCTGTCTTCATGCACGGCCACGACAGATTCACCCGCCCCACCGGCCTTTCGATCACACCGCACTCAAGAGGAGCCGATCTGCGTGTCCTCTGAGGGACGTCCACCCCCCGGATACGAAAGCGGTGTGTCGGGCCGCATTCAGCCGGCTGACGCCGTGGAGAGTGGACCTTATGAAAGTCCGCAGCCACATCGTGCTCCTCGCAGCCGTCTTCACCACTCTGGCGATCCCCGCTACCACCGCGCAGGCCACCGTCGGGAGCGGCTGTGACGCAGCGGCCCGAACCTGGGTGGAAGCACACCAGCAGACGGCGCGAGCCGAACGGGCCGCACTCACCGACAGGCCAACCGCCCGGGCAGCAGCAGATCTGAAGGCAGCGAAGGAGAAGTTCGCGAGCGATTTCCTGCGCGCCGACCTCGGCTCGTACTCCATGGGTTACGACGTGGCCCAGCGCGTCAGTGACAGCAAGCCGATCGCCGACCAGTGGCGAAAGTCCCTGGACCCCGCGGCACTGCAATCCGTGATCACTGCCCGGGACGCCTACCTGCAGGCGGACGCGGCGCGGGACACAGCCAAAACGGCGGCCCTGACCGAGGAAACCGCGGCGTACAGAGACCTGGTGCGCTGCTTGGACATCCCGACCCCCATGCCGAGGGCCGTCCCGTAGGGGATCTTCGTAGCGGGTCAACGCCGCGTCGGTGGCGGAGTTGTGGGGTCCGGGGGGGCACAGACGTGAAGGTCCTGGGCCGTGCTGTCGGTCGGAGACCCTACCGAACTAACCGATCATGGCCGGATGAATGCCAGCATCGAGCTTCCCGGCCTGGCTACGGCCCCCTACACATGGGGACTTCCGCGTAGCGGACTGGCGGCTGCCGGACCTGGTGGCGGCGGTGGCACTGGCGCCGCGAACGGAGCGGGGCGCAGCGTCGGACGCACCCCATGGACCGTCTTCATCGACGACGCGTCAGCCAACTGCGTGGAGACGTGATGCGTGTCCTGGGCAGCGTGTGGCGGCTGATCGACACCGACCAGCACTTCAGCGCCGAGACCTGGCTCCTGCACGACTGGGAGTTCTTGATGAAGCGGCTGTTGTGTAGTCCTCACGGTCGAAAGCCGGAGGCCGCCCGCCAGCCGAACCCCGACGTCTGCGGTGACCGGCCTGGTCGACGGGTTCCGCAATCGTGCAACGGATGCCCCGCCGACGTAAGTACGCACGCTTCGCCCGCGACGAATACGCCTTGTCGCCCCGCACCCGCAGCGGACGAACGCGGGGCCGGCCAGGTCCCAGGCGAGGTACCCGGATGGCTTCCAGCACCGCCACGAACTGCGGGCTGTCTCCCCGCTGCCCAGCAGCGACCAGCAGCGACCAGCAGCGACAACGGCTTCTGCCCTTGCTCGCAGGCCAGGTGGATCTTTGTGGTCCAGCCTCCGCGGGACCTGCCAAGACCATGGTCATCGGGTTCGGCGCGGATACCGCCCGGCGGCTCCTTCTGGCCCCGCCCGTCACGCCGTGCACCGGCCGCGTGCTGGCGGGCGCGGCAGATCGTGGAGTCGACGTTCACGTCCCAAGTGATCAACCCGGCCGCATCCGCGCGAGCCTGCAGCCCGGTCAATACCGCTTCCCGCGTCCCATCGCGTTGCCGGCGACGAAAGAGCCCATGGACGGTCTGCCACGGACCGTACTCCGGCGGAAGACCACGCCACGGCGCACCGGTCCACACCCTCCAACGGATCCCATCGATCAGCTGCCTCCGACACACCGCTGGCCTGCCCAACACCGCGACAGGCAGCAACGACCCCAGCACTGCCCACTGTTCATCTGAGAGATCGCCTCGCCCCACACCGAGAGCATCACGGCACGGGGCAAGTCACCGACAGCACTTCTAAAACACGGCCCAGGCGAAACGGGCGACCGACGAGGCCGCCCCTGGCCCAGCGCGGGGGCGGTCCGCTGGCCGATTCCTCGTGCTGGCGTTCGGACACCCGTGCCCCGGCGTTCGCCCCTGGGGTCAGCGGATATCCGCCTCGGGGAAGTCGTCGATCGCCTATGGCCTACGCGAGCAGTTCGGCCGCAACTTGGCCTTGGTCGGCCAGGACAACTTGCGCCGCATCGTTCTGCGCGAGCGCGACCGGCCCGGCGCGGCCAACATCGGCCTGATCGGCATGACAGCTCGCTGCGCGCTGGACGCCGGATTCCACACCGTTGTCGAGGGGATTCTTTACGCCGACCGGTACGCCGCGATGCTGGAAGACCTGGTGCGCGACCACCGCGGCATCTCTCGGTGCTACTACCTGGACGTGACGCTCCAAGAGACGCTGGCTCGTCACGCGACGAAGCCCGACCCGGCATACCTGTCACAGGTCACCGACGAGCATCTGCGTGACTGGTATCGCGAGCGAGACCTGCTGCCCGGAGGCGTCGAGACCGTCATCGACGGCAGCAGCACTCTGGACGACACAGTGAAGCGCATCATGGGCGAGACGGGCCTGGACAAGGTGCCGGCCATCGACCGCTGAGGGCCTTCAGACGCCGGTTCCCAGCAGCACCACGGCCCCAGATCCGGGGCCGTGAGCGAGTGCACGCACGGATGGCTCCTCGCCGTACTCGGCGATCCATGCACGATGTCTGCTCAACAGCTCGTTGCGCCGCTCAGCGGCGGGCTTCCACGCGGCGCGCGTCACGAGCCCGCCTCTGTCTGGGTGCGGGCGATCTCCTTGAGTGCCATCCGGGCGGCTGGTGTTCCAGCAGGCGTCCTCCGGAAGGGATGCCCAGCGACGCTGCGGGAAAGCTCCAGCAGGCGACGGCGAAGCGAAGCCGTCTGCGCCCCGGCCGGGGCGTCGGCCAGTTGGTCGTAGGTGAGGTGGCTCAGGTGAAGTGGTCCCGGGCGGGTGAATGCCGGATGCTGTCTCAGCCGATCTGGTCCGGCTCCGCCGTTTCGAAACGAGAGAGTGGAGCACCTTGCGGATCACCGTGGCCGGGAGCCGGATCCGATCACGCGACAGGGTGGCAGCCCGTCTCGGCCGAGACGGGACAGGGCGCTCCCATCACGTGTCGGGAGATGACTGTCCTGCGCCATCGAAGTTTGATCGACAGTGGTGCTGGCGGTCTGGGGCGGCGGTGGCGCGCCCCGCGCATGCGCAGCCCCTTGCCAATGGCCCTTCGGTGTCTAGCACCGCTGTGACCATGATTCAGCCGGACGGCGGTCAGGGCGCTGGTGGCGGGGCAGGCGCACCGGGGCGAGGTCGGCGCCCGGAGCCGCCGGTGCTGTCGTTGCCCCGGGTCGGCCCGGTCCCCTCTGCCTGAACCTCTCCTCTGCAGAGAGGTTCCCAGTCACATACTTCGAGCCCTGCTTTCCCGAGGTTTCCTCGGACCACCACTTTCCGGTCTTTGCTGCGAAGGGGGAGGTCCTGACCGTGGCGGTGAACGTTGTCACGCCTCTCTGCGAGGGGGTCGGTCCGTCTGATCGCGACGGATCCACAGCGCCGTGGACCAGCTCGACGCGCTGCTTGTCCACGCCGTGGCCAGTTGCTCACCAATGGTGCTCTGAGAGCTAATGGATCTTCTGCTGCTCCAGCCACAGGACTGCAACTTCGGAGGTCTCCATGAGTATCGGCTCGACCTCAGCACGGCCAGGCGCCGAGCCGAATTGAGGGTGTACGTGACAGGGCCTGGCTCCGACGTCGTGACGTGTGGCGAAACCAGGCGAGCTTCCGTCCGGCGTCCCTGACGGGGCATCAGGGAAGTCGGCGATTGGTCAGCATGAGTCCTGAAAAAACCTGGGGAACGCTGCCCGAACATGCGACACGTTGTAGGCTGCGGAGACAGCCCTTGACCTGCAAAAACGCAGGCAGGGAGCCTACTTTCCGGAGTGCCCCATGTTGCGTACCATGTTCAAGTCCAAGATCCACCGCGCCACGGTGACCCAGGCCGACCTGCACTACGTGGGATCCGTCACCATCGACGCCGACCTCCTCGACGCCGCCGACCTGCTGCCCGGCGAGCTCGTGCACATCGTCGACATCACCAACGGCGCCCGCCTGGAGACGTACACCATCGAAGGTGAGCGCGGCAGCGGCGTCATCGGGATCAACGGTGCGGCAGCGCACCTCGTGCACCCCGGCGATAGGGTGATCATCATCAGCTACGCCCAGGTCGACGACGCCGAAGCGCGCACGTTGCGGCCCAAGGTCGTGCATGTGGACGGCGCGGACAACCGCGTCGTGGCCCTCGGTGACGACGCGGCCGCTCCGGTTCCCGGCGCCGACGACATGGAGCGCAGTCCGCAGGCGGTGTGAGACCTCCAGACCTCCAGGAGAGCCGATGGGCAGTGCGATCGAGATCCGTGACGACCGGGCGCGCGGCGTCCTGGAGGCCCGCGCGGGCGGCGAAGTCGTCGGCCAGATCGTGTACTTCACGCTGGCGGAGCCCGAGCGTGCCCTGGTGCCCGTGCACACCGAGGTCGAGCCCGCGCACGAGGGCGAGGGCATCGCGGGATCGCTGGCCAGGGAGCTGTATGTGATGGCCGCTGGTGAGGGCATCGCCGTCGCACCCCTGTGTCCGTACGTCGTGAAGTGGGCCGAGCGGCACCCGGACGAGGCGCCGGTCCCCTCCGGCGAGCTGGTCAAGGTCGCCCTGGACAAGGTGCGGTCGGACCCGGCCGCATGGTGAGCGCCGCGACCCTCGCCCTGCTGCACACCTCTCCCGTGCACGTGCCCGTCTTCGAGGGGCTGCGGGACGAGGACCACCCGGGGCTCGCGCTGCGGCACCTCGTCCACGAGGACCTGCTCGCGCGGGCCCGCGTGGAAGGGCCGGAGGCGGTGGCCGGGGACGTCGGGGAACTCCTTGAGCAGGCCGTCGCCGACGGGGCGGACGCCGTGCTCTGCACCTGCTCGACCCTCGGCGGCGTCGCCGAAGAGGCCGCCGCCGCGCTCGGTGTGCCGGTGCTGCGGGTCGACCGGCCCATGGCGGCCGCCGCCGTGGCCGCGGGGCGGTCCGTCGCGGTCGTCGCCACGGTGGAGAGCACCCTGGAGCCGACCCTCGCCCTCGTCGAGGAGGAGGCGGCACGGGCCGGGCGCCCCGTCGAGGTCACCACCGTTCTGGTGGCGGGCGCCTGGGACCGGTTCGCCGCCGGGGACCGGGACGGATGTCTGGAGCTCGTCGCCGCCGCCGTCGACGCCTTGGACGGTGTCGACGCCGTCGTGCTCGCCCAGGCGTCCATCGCGGACGTGGCAGACGGAGCCGCCCTCGCCGTTCCGGTTCTGGCCAGTCCGCGTACCGGCCTGAGTGCGGCCGTTCTCCGGTGCCGGGCGGGTGCCGCGTCGTAGGGTGAAACGGCGGGGGGGGTGTTGGAAAGCCCCCCCCCCGCTCACCCCCCCCCCACGCGGGCCCCCGCGGAGGCAGAACACACAAACAAACACGCCC
>NZ_JBHYIG010000113.1:0-27698 GCF_042740015.1 Streptomyces sp. NPDC059037 | reverse complement strand
GGGGTGGGGAAGGCGGCGGCGGGATCGCGTACGTCGTGGAGCCGGCGCCCCAGCGGCACCGGGGCCCCCCCCCCCGCCCGGTCACCCCCCCCCCCTCACTGACAAAACCCCACCCCCCGCGGCCGGCCCCCCCCCCCCGTGCCGGGGCGGCCCACGCGCGTGTAGGGCGTAGAGGCGCGGGTTACGCGGGGCGCACCACGCTGTGGATCGGCATGTAGTAGATCGACTCGACGCGGACGTTCGTGCCCGGCTTCGGGGCGTGGATCATCTTGCCGTCGCCGATGTAGATCCCTACGTGGCTGATGTCGTCGTAGAAGAACACCAGGTCACCCGGCTTGGCGTCGGCGGTCTTCACCGTCGTGCCGACCTTCACCTGGTCCCACGTGGTGCGCGGCAGGGAGATGCCCGCGGCCTTCCACGCGTCCTGGGTGAGACCGGAGCAGTCGTAGGAGTCGGGGCCCGTGGCACCCCACACGTACGGCTTGCCGATCTGCGCCTCCGCGAAGGCGATGACCTTCGCGGCCTTCGTCGCGTAGCCGCTGTCGGTGTCCCCGGTGCCGGTGCCGGTGCCGGTGTCCGGGGTCTCCGTGTTGTCGGCGGTCCCGCCGGTCTCGTCGTTCTGCTGCTCTTCCTCGCGCTCCTTGGCGGCCGCCTCTTCCGCAGCCTTGCGCTTGGCCTCCGCTTCGGCCTCCTGCTTGCGGGCCAGTTCGGCGGCCTTGCGCTTGGCCTCTTCTTCCTTCTTCTTCTCGATCGCCGCGAGCCGCGCCTTCTCCTCGGCGGTCAGCTCAGAGAGCAGCGTCCGGGCCTTCGTGAGCTTGTCCTGGACGGCCTTCTTGCTCGTCTTCAGGTCGTCCCGCGAATCGCTCAGCGTCTCCAGGGACTTCGCGGCCTTCGTGCGCTGCTTCGTCGCCGACGCCTGCTGCGTCTGGTAGTCGTCGACGGCCTTCTTCTGGCGCTCGGTCAGCCGGTCCGAGAGATGGTTCTGGTCGAAGTACCCCTGCGGGTCATCGGCGAGCATCATCGTGGCGGTCTCGGAGACGGCGCCGGTGCGGTACTGGGCCGCGGCGAACGAACCGAGTTCCTGACGGGCCTCGTTCAGCTTGTCCGTGCGCTGGGCCACGTCGTCCAGAAGGGTGTCGACCTTCTTGCGCTGCTTCTCGGTGCGCTCCTTGGCCGAGTTGTACTTCTGGGTGGCCACGCCGGCCTGCTGGTAGAGGTCGTCGACCTTCTTCTGGACCTCTTCGAGGCTGGGCTTCTGCGGCGCCGAGGGAGCCGCTTGGGCGCTCTGCGACAAGAGGGCCACGGAGGTGAGGGCCGCCGTCGTGATGCCGATGGCGGGAGTGGTGCGTATTCCGGCAATGCGGGTCCGCGGCTTGCGGTGCGACGCCAAGGGAGGCGACTCCTTCCGTAGACCGCCTACCGGGTTAGCTGTCGGGTTCGGGCGGGTGGTTCGGAAGGTTGCCCTACAGTCCCGTACTTCGTACGGGACCGATTCACCCCAAGGTCTTGGTGGGTCCCCGGCTCCGAGGAGGTCGGACTCGGCGGAGGCCACCCGTTCCCGGCGGGGTTCGCCGGTGGAAGTACGAGCAGCCCGCGGAGCACGCTAGCCAACTCGTGTGGTCCGTGTGAAGGTTGATGTTCGATATGCCCGATACATTTTCGTGACTTTACGAAGCTCTTGACGCGGGCACGCCGTGCCGTAGCGGAGTGTCACCGTCCGCGGGCGGGGTGTAGGCGTATGAAGGTGGCCGGAACCCGGGGCGGGTTGTCAGTGGGGCCGCCTAGACTCGGGAGGCGATGAGCAGCCTCTTTGATGACAGCTTCCTGGCGGACCTCAAGGCCTCGCGGGCCCGAGAGGGTGATGCCGCGGGGGAGCCCCCGCCGCCGCCCGAGGACAGTGCTCCGGAGCCCATTCCGGATGATCTGTTCGACGGGAAGTTCGACGCGCCCACGCCCAGGGACGCGCACTACCGCGGCGGCGCGCCCCGCCCGGTGATCGACCCGGCGGCGCTGCTCGACGGTCTCAACGAGAACCAGCGCGCGGCCGTCGTGCACGCGCACTCCCCGCTGCTCATCGTGGCCGGCGCCGGCTCCGGCAAGACCCGGGTCCTGACCCACCGCATCGCGCATCTCCTGGCCGAGCGGCATGTGCACCCGGGACAGATCCTGGCGATCACGTTCACGAACAAGGCCGCGGGTGAGATGAAGGAGCGTGTCGAGCAGCTCGTCGGGCCGCGCGCGAACGCGATGTGGGTGTCGACCTTCCACAGCGCCTGCGTCCGCATCCTGCGCCGCGAGTCGAAGAAGCTGGGCTTCACCTCCTCCTTCTCGATCTACGACGCCGCCGACTCCAAGCGGCTCATGGCGCTGGTCTGCCGTGACCTGGACATCGACCCGAAGAAGTTCCCGCCGAAGTCCTTCAGCGCCAAGGTCTCGAACCTGAAGAACGAGCTGATCGACGAGGAGACCTTCGCAGGCCAGGCCGCCGACGGCTTCGAGAAGACCCTCGCCCAGGCGTACGCGATGTACCAGTCGCGGCTGCGCGAGGCGAACGCGCTCGACTTCGACGACCTGATCATGACGACGGTCCACATGTTCCGCGCGTTCCCGGACGTCGCCGAGCACTACAGGCGCCGCTTCCGGCACGTGATGGTCGACGAGTACCAGGACACCAACCACGCCCAGTACGCCCTCGTGCGCGAGCTGGTCGGCCCCTCCGGAGGCGAGGGCAGTGATGTCGGCGAACCCGCCGAGCTCTGTGTCGTGGGTGACGCGGACCAGTCGATCTACGCCTTCCGCGGCGCCACGATCCGCAACATCCTCCAGTTCGAGGAGGACTACCCGAACGCGACGACGATCCTCCTGGAGCAGAACTACCGCTCCACCCAGACGATCCTCACCGCCGCCAACGCGGTCATCGAGCGCAACGAGAGCCGACGCCCCAAGAACCTGTGGACCAACGCGGGCGCGGGCGCGCGCATCACCGGCTATGTCGCCGACACCGAGCACGACGAGGCGCAGTTCGTCGCCGACGAGATCGACCGGCTCACCGACGCGGGCGACGCGAAGGCCGGCGACGTCGCGATCTTCTACCGGACGAACGCGCAGTCGCGTGTCTTCGAAGAGATCTTCATCCGCGTCGGCCTGCCCTACAAGGTCGTCGGCGGCGTCCGCTTCTACGAGCGCAAGGAGGTCCGGGACGTCCTCGCGTATCTGCGCGTGCTCGCCAACCCGGAGGACTCCGTACCGCTGCGGCGCATTCTGAACGTACCCAAGAGGGGCATCGGCGACCGCGCGGAGGCGATGATCGACGCGCTCTCGCAGCGCGAGAAGATCTCCTTCCCGCAGGCGCTGAAGCGCGTCGACGAGGCGTACGGAATGGCGGCCCGCTCGGCGAACGCCGTCAAGCGTTTCAACACGCTGATGGAGGAGCTGCGGACCATCGTCGAGTCCGGCGCGGGCCCGGCCGTCGTCCTGGAGGCCGTGCTCGAACGGACCGGCTATCTCGCCGAGCTGCAGGCCTCGACCGACCCCCAGGACGAGACGCGCATCGAGAACCTCCAGGAACTGGCCGCCGTGGCCCTGGAGTTCGAGCAGGACAGCGGTGCGGCGGGCGAGACGGGCGCCGAGACGGAGACCGAGACCGAGGCGGAGGGCGCGGGCGCGGGTGTCTCCGGTTCGCTCTCCGAGTTCCTGGAGCGGGTCGCGCTCGTCGCCGACTCGGACCAGATCCCCGACGAGGAGGACGACGGCTCCGGAGTCATCACGCTGATGACCCTGCACACCGCCAAGGGCCTGGAATTCCCCGTCGTCTTCCTGACCGGCATGGAGGACGGCGTCTTCCCGCACATGCGCTCCCTCGGCCAGGTCAAGGAGCTGGAGGAGGAGCGGCGCCTTGCGTACGTGGGCATCACGCGCGCGCGGGAGCGGCTGTATCTGACGCGGTCCTCGATGCGCAGCGCCTGGGGCCAGCCCTCGTACAACCCGCCCTCGCGCTTCCTCGAAGAGATCCCCGACGCCCATCTGGACTGGAAGCGGACGGGGTCCGTCGGCGCGCCGGCGTCTTCAGGACCCGCGGCGGGCATCACGTCCTCCCTGTCGTCGTCGCGCTCGCGTGCCGGGGGCGCACAGGGCTTCGCCACGCGCCGCGCCACCGAGAAGCCGGTGGTCTCGCTGGCGGTCGGTGACCGGGTGACGCACGACCAGTTCGGCCTCGGGACCGTGGTCGGAGTGAAGGGCTCGGGTGCGAACGCCGAGGCGACGGTGGACTTCGGAGAGCCCAAGCCGAAGCGCCTGCTGCTGCGGTACGCGCCGGTGGAGAAGCTGTAACGCCGGGGGCGGCGGCCGGAGTTACGTCGGGTCGAGGTCGTGGCTGCGCAGCCACGGCAGCGGGTCTATGGCCGAGCCGCCGCCGGGACGCACCTCGAAGTGCAGATGCGGTCCCGTGGAGTTGCCGGAGTTCCCGGAGAAGGCGATGACGTCGCCCGCCTTGACGGGGCCGCTGGAGATCTTGTGCGTGGAGAGGTGGCAGTACCACGTCTCCGTGCCGTCCTTGGCGGTCACTATCGCCATGTTTCCGTAGGCGCTGTTCCACTTCGTGGAGACGGTGCCGTCGGTCGCGGCCATCACTTCGGTGCCGTACGACACCGGGAAGTCGATTCCGGAGTGCGCCGACATCCAGTTGATGCCTGCCTGGCCGTAATAGGCGCTCAGCCCCTGCTGCTTGACCGGCAGCGCGAACTTGGGGCGCAGGCGCTCCTTGCGTGCGGCTTCCTCGGCGGCCTTCTTCTCGGCGGCCACCTTCTGTGCCTTGAGGTCGATGCGTTCCTGGGTACGGCTCGCCCGGTCCGCGAAGTCGCCCGCGTCCGCCGAGAGGTTCTCCAACTGCGTGTCGAGCTTGTTGTTGGCCGCGGAGGGCTTCACCGACGTCGGGTCCGGGGCCGTGGCGGCCTGGGTCTCCTTGCCGTCGTCACCGCTGAAGTTGCTCACGGAGGCGGCGGCGATACCGGCGACGCCCATCACACAGGCCGAGGGCACGGCCACCGTGAGCAGGGCGGAGCGCTTGGCGGGGGTGCGGCGGCGGGTCCGCGAACGGGAGCCGCGGGAGCGGTCCATGACCGGCGGCTCGTCGTCGTCGGCGTCGCGTCCGAAGCTCGGCTCGATCGGGCCGAGCGGCTCCGCGGGCGCCTCGTCCGGGGTGAACTCGTGTTCGGCGGGGGCGGGTTGGGCGTACGGATCGGACGCGTAGGACTCGACCGGGGTGTCGGCCGCGTACGCCGCGTGCGCGTAGGCCTCCGCGGGCTCGGCGGGCTCGTACGGGTCCAGGGTTCCGTGCTCTTCGACAAGCGCCGTCGTGTGCGCCTCAGTTGCCCCGTACGTCTCGTTTGTCCCGGTCGCCCCGTACGCCGCCTCGTGGCCGCCGGAGTTCCATGCCGTCGCGTCGTACGCCCCGGTTTCGAAGGACTGCGCCTCCCACTGGCCGGTCTGCTGCGGCTGGTTCCAGGCGGTGGAGTCCCACTGGTCGCCGGCGTCGGGGCCCGGCTGGGCGGGGATGTCCGTGGCGAGCGTCTGGTAACCACCGGTCGACCACGCGGCGCTGGTGTCGTAACTGCCCGTCTCGTAGCCGTTCGCGTCGTACGCGACCTGGTGCTGCGCGGCGTACGGGTCGTAGCCGAGTGTCTGCTGCGTCCCCGTGGTTGACCACTGGCCGGTGTCGTACTGACTGCCGGGCATGTCGCCGAAGAGCGGGTCGGAGGCGAAACTTCCGGTGTCGGGACTCGCCGTGTCGTAGCCGCCGGTGGTGGTGAACGTGCCGGTGGAGTAGCCGTCGTACCCGGTGTAGCCGCCGTGCTGCGTGCCCTGGTCGTACGACGCATAGGGCGCGTAGTCGGCGGGTGCCGAGGCCGGGGGAGTGGGGGTCCCCGACGGGTGACGGTCGTTCACCAACTTCTCTTTCGCCTCGGCAGCAGGGGGCAGAGCAGTGCGGTGACTGTACCCGGCGGTACGCGGGCGCGACAATCTTCGGCAGGTTTCCCGATCTCAGGAAACGGGCATTCGGCCGCCTTTCGGCGGACTGTGGGCACAGGTTTGGCCCTGCGTTCGAGGAACGTTCGACGAATCGTGGTGAACGCGGGGCGCGGGAGCCGCTGCTGAGGTCGCCGCGCGTGCCGCATTTACGTCACCGCGTGCCGCTTCATGCCACCGCGCGCGCCGCCTTCACATCGCCGTGCCTGCCGCTTTTACGCCACCGTCAGTCCGTTCAGCCCGCCCGCGCCCCGATCTCCCGTGGCCGGCTGGTCGATGGCCTGGCGGATTCCGGTGGCGACCGCGGGATGCACGGGCAGGGCGAGGTGGCCGATGCCCGAGACGCGTACGTTCTGCGCGATCAGGTCGGGATGGTCGACGCAGGCCGTTTCCAGCGGATCCATCAGCTGGTCCAGGTCGCTCCAGAAGCTCACGAAGCGCGTGCGGCACTCCGGCGCGGGTTCGCGCAACTCCTCGATCACATCTGAGCCGGGGCGCATCTGGCGCACGATCGGGTGAGCGTCGGCCAGCGGCACCACCCGGGTGCCCGAGTGCGGCGTACCGAGGGTGACCAGCGTGCGCACGCGCCGGTCGCCGCCCAGGCGCTGCGCGTAATAGCGGGCGATCAGACCGCCGAGGCTGTGGCCGACGATGTCGACCCGGTCGTGGCCCGTGCGCTGGCAGATCTCCTCTATGTGGCGGCCGAGCAGCTCGGCGGCGGTGCGGATGTCGCAGGTGAGAGGGGAGTAGTTGAGGGACTCCACGTGCTGGCGGCCGTGCTGGGCCAGGGAGCGGCGGAGCAGCACGAAGACGGAGCGGTTGTCGATGAAGCCGTGCAGCAGGACGACCGGGGGCCTGCTCTCGGTGGGGAGCCGGGGGGCTTCGGGGGGTGACGGCGCGGGGACGGTCCTGCGTTCCGGCACGATGCCCGAGGGGTAGAGGAGGAGATGCCCGGTGAGGATCGCCAGCTCGAGTGCGGTCGCTTTCAGCAGGGTCAGGGAGAGTCCCGCCAGTCTGGCGGGGAGCAGCGAGCAGAGCGGGCGAAAGGGCAGGACCCTCGTGACGGTCATGGTCGACCTCCCGGTCGGCACGCGGGAGGACGGCTCTGTCCCCCGTGTGCCCGTAGCGGGGAGGCGCGGCGGAGGGCGGGCGGCGGCGCGTGGTCGGCGCCGGTGGCCTGCCCACCGGCGGCGCGATCGCCGATACGCCGCATCACCACGTCGCGCGGCTGACTGCGCGGTGGTGCGGCGACCTCCTTGCGGCTCCCCTTGCGCCGTCCCGGATACGGTCCGTATACCGCTGGATACGGGAGTGGCGCGCAGCGAACGTGTCCCATCGTGTGATTTCCCCCTCGCTCTCCACCGTGAAACTGCCGGGTGAGAGATGCTGGAGATAACGTTCGTTCACTTCCCCGGCCGGTGCGGCACGGGGTGCCAGTGCTTGGACAGATGGATATCGGTACATGGAGGCAGTGATGGGTGTGGCAGCCGGTCCGATCCGCGTGGTGGTCGCCAAGCCGGGTCTCGACGGTCATGATCGCGGGGCCAAGGTGATCGCGCGGGCACTGCGTGACGCCGGTATGGAGGTCATCTACACCGGGCTGCACCAGACGCCCGAGCAGGTCGTGGACACCGCGATCCAGGAGGACGCCGACGCGATCGGTCTCTCCATCCTCTCCGGTGCGCACAACACGCTCTTCGCGCGCGTGATCGAGCTCCTCAAGGAGCGCGACGCGGAGGACATCAAGGTCTTCGGCGGCGGCATCATCCCCGAGGACGACATCGCCCCGCTCAAGGAGAAGGGCGTCGCGGAGATCTTCACGCCCGGGGCGACGACGGCCTCGATCGTGGAGTGGGTCCGGGCGAACGTGCGGCAGCCCGCGGGCGCCTGAGCGGTTCGCCTTCTCGGGGGTGCGGGCGGGGGTGCCGGTTTTCATGGCGCCCCCGGATTTGCCTGCCCCGGCCCCGGCCCCGGCCCCGGCGCTGACGTGCTCGGCGGATTCGCTTGCCCTGGCGTACGCGGCTCCACCCCCAGCTCCGCACGCATCGCCGCGCGCAGGCGCAACGTGCTGACCAGGCGCTGGAACGCCTCCGACCAGTA
Source organism: Streptomyces sp. NPDC059037 (assembly GCF_042740015.1). Taxonomy (NCBI): domain Bacteria; kingdom Bacillati; phylum Actinomycetota; class Actinomycetes; order Kitasatosporales; family Streptomycetaceae; genus Streptomyces; species Streptomyces sp. NPDC059037. Next base: position 19,574 of record NZ_JBHYIG010000113.1, on the reverse strand, counting down.
GCCGCCCGCGCCGGGCGACGCGTCCTCCGGCTCGTCCGGGATCGCGGTGAGCACGTCGAGCCGGACCGCCTCCGCCGGGTCCAGGCAGCGCTCCGCCAGGCCCATCACGCCGCTGAAGCTCCAGGGATAACTCCCCGCGTCCCGCGCGATGTTCAGCGCGTCGACCACGGATCGCCCCAGGGGCTCCGACCAGGGCACCGCGCAGACGCCGAGCAGCTGGAACGCCTCCGAGAGGCCGTGCGCCGCGATGAACCCCGCGACCCAGTCGGCCCGTTCCCCGGCAGGCAGCGCGGCCAGGAGTTTCGCGCGCTCGGCGAGCGACGCCGCGCCCGGTCCCGCCGCGTCGGGCGACGCGGGGGCGCCGAGTAGCGCGCGGGACCAGGTCGCGTCGCGCTGCCGCACGGCGGCTCGGCACCACGCCGCGTGCAGCTCGCTCCGCCAGTCGTCGGCCACGGGCAGCGCCACGATCTCGGCGGGGGCCCGGCCGCCGAGCCGCTGCGGCCAGCAGGCGAGAGGGGTCGCTTCCACCAACTGGCCCAGCCACCAGGACCGTTCGCCCCGGCCGGCGGGTGGCTTCGGGGCGACGCCGTCGCGCTCCATGCCCGCGTCGCACTCGTGCGGGGCCTCGACCGTGAGAGTCGGCGTGCTCTTCGTGCCGTTCGCATGGTCGATGGCCACGCAGGATGCGGCCCGGTCCGCCATCCGCGCGGCGAGGGCGGACGAGGGGAGCGCGGAGAGCAGCTCGGCCGCCGTGGCGCGGACGTTGCGACTGCGGTCGGCGAGTGCCTGTTCCAGGAAAGGCTCGTCGGCGTCGCAGAGTCGCGTACGCAGCGAGTCGAGGAACATCAGGCGGTCCTCCGCCCGCTCCGTGCCCCAGGTGGTGGCGAGCAGGTCCCGCGCGGCGGCCGGGTCGTGGGCCCGCACCGACGCGAGCAGGGCGACGCGCTCGGCGAACAGGCCCTCCTCCCACAGCTGTTGGACCTGCGCGGTCTCCTCCGGAGCGGGCAGGGCCACGCCGCCGCCCGGAGTGGAGCGCAGCGCGAACTTCCAGTCGGGGTTGAGCCGTGCGAGCCACAGTGCGCGCGGGCCCGCGAAGGCGAGGGCCTGCGGCCGGAGGTCCGTGCGCCCACGGGCCGCGTTCAGGAGCGCGGGAAGCAGCTCCGGGGGTGCCGCGAAGCCCCGTTCGTTGGCCAACGCCAGCCACTGCGGCAGCAGTTCCATCAGATCGGGCACCGCGCCACGGCGTCCCCCGCTGCCCGCTCCGGGGTGATCGGTGAGCAGGGTGGCGAGGCGGCGCCGGGCCGTGGGCGGCACGCCGGGCCTGGGGTCGTCGGCGGCGGGCTCGGGCGGTGCGGCGGCGGGCGCGGGGCGCAGGCCCGCTCTGCGCCGGAGGGTCTGCACGGCGGCCGCGTCCAGGAGCGCGGTCGGGGCGTCCTTGCCCGGTGCGTGAACGGGGGGTGTGCGGCGGTCGGTGCCGAGGAGCGCGGCGGTCACCAGCTCCTCCCAGGGCGTGGCGGCGGCCTCGGCGAGCGGGGTGGTGCCGGTCATGAGGTCCCTTCCTTAGAAGTACGTGATGCAGCGCGGGCGGCAGCGGTGGCGCGAGGTGCGGTCAGCACAGCGGCACCGCTTCTCCCGTTCCCTGCGGCCAGGCCGTCAGGGGAGTGAAGCCCTGGTGGCCACATTCGCCGAACACCGTCACCGGAGCGCCTCCGGAGAGTGCGACCAGGCGCCACAGCCCAGGTCTGGACGTCGCGGACGGGGTGATGGGCAGGGCGAGACCCCCTTCCGCGTCGGCCAGTTGCCAGCCGTCCGCGTGCGGGGTCGGTATCACCTCGCGCAGCGTCACCGGCCAGGAATCCAGCCACGGGTCCAGTCGCAGCGCTTCTCCGTAGCGGGACGTCGCCCGCGCCGTGCTCACACCGGGCGGCCGGGCAGCTGTGGGTGCCGGTGCCGCGAACTGCTCGCCCAGGTCCGTGCGCAGCTGTCCGGCGCCCGGGTGCGCGGTCAGCTCGGCGTCCAGCGCAAGGCCGACCGGAAGTGAGAGCGCCGGGGCGCGGCCCGCGGCTCCGTACGAGAGAAGCAGGGCCGTGCGCCCGCACTCCGTGCCGTGCAGCCAGATACGGCGGGTCGTGAGCTTGCCGTCCGCCGTGTCGTACTGCGCGAGCACCAGCCAGCTGTCCCGCACCGGCGGGCCCTGCGCGGGCGTGGGCAGGCCGACGTGGGAGCGGACCGTGCCGGCCAGCGCGTCCGGCAGCCGCTCACGGTGCAGCCAGCCCTGGTCGAGGAGGTGGAGCAGCGCGCACTCCTCCAGCATTCGCACCGGCCAGCCGGGCCCGGAGGACGGTATGGCCCCCAACTCCCGTACCCGCGCGGCAAGTCCGGGCGCCTGCGCGTCGACCATCCGGGCCGCCGTCTCCTCCCACAGCCCGTACCCCGTCTGCTCGGCGGCCGCTATGCCGCCGCGCAGCAGATCGGAGAGGCGCTGCTCAAGCTCCGTCGCCCCGGCCGTGACCCGCTCGGCCCGGCGCTCCGCCCTGCGGCGCGCGGCCTCTGGATCGGCGGGTGCCGACGGGCCCGGCTCTGCGGCCGGGCCCTGCTTCGGCTCCGCTCCTCTACGGCGCGCCGAGAGCCACTCCCGCGCCCATTCCGGCGGCTGCGCATCGGGCACCCTTCCATCCGCCTCCGTCCAGAGCAGCAGCAGCCCGAGCGCGTGCTTGCACGGGAACTTGCGGCTCGGACAACTGCACTTGTACGCCGGTCCCGCCGATCCGGTGATGCCTGCGATGTCCACGACTGTCTGATACGGCTTGCTGCCGCTGCCCTTGCACAACCCCCACACAGCCCCCTCGCCCGAACTGCCTGCCTCCGACCACGGCCCTGCGACGCCGAGCTTGCTTCCCGCCTTGCGTGACGGAGCATCAGGCGCCAGCGCAAGGACCTGATCCGCCGTCCAGCGCACCCCCTGCTGAGTCATGTCTTCGACGGTAGATCCCGCCACTGACAATCGACCTGGCGCCTGGCATTCGTGCAGGTCAGAGGCGTTCAGAGGTCGATTGTCAGTGGCGTGGTGCACCGTTGGAAACACATCCGGGCCAGACACGTCCGGACGAGCTGGAGGGGGATCGCTCCATGACCGTTTCCGTCGACGAGACGACGACCGACAACCAGCGGGCGGAAGTGCTGCGGCCGCACGCCGAGCATGCCTTCGCGGCCGAACTCGCCGCGCTGGCCGCGCAGGACGACCGGCCCCGGCCCGCCCGCTGGCGGCTTTCGCCCTGGGCCGTCGCGATGTATCTGCTCGGCGGCACGCTGCCGGACGGAACGGTCATCACGCCGAAGTACGTGGGCCCGCGCCGCATCGTCGAGGTCGCCGTCAGCACCCTCGCCACCGACCGTGCCCTGCTGCTGCTCGGTGTGCCCGGCACGGCGAAGACCTGGGTGTCCGAGCATCTGGCGGCCGCCGTCAGCGGTGACTCGACGCTGCTCGTGCAGGGCACGGCCGGCACGCCGGAAGAGGCGATCCGCTACGGCTGGAACTACGCACAGCTGCTCGCGCACGGCCCCAGCCGCGACGCGCTCGTGCCCAGCCCCGTCATGCGGGCCATGGCCGACGGCATGACGGCACGCGTCGAGGAGCTGACCCGCATCCCCGCCGACGTACAGGACTCGCTGATCACGATCCTGTCGGAAAAGACCCTGCCCATACCGGAGTTGGGCCAGGAGGTGCAGGCCGTGCGCGGCTTCAACCTCATCGCCACCGCCAACAACCGCGACCGCGGGGTCAACGACCTGTCGAGCGCGCTGCGCCGCCGCTTCAACACCGTCGTCCTGCCGCTGCCGGAGAGCGCGGACGCGGAGGTCGACATCGTCTCGCGCCGCGTCGACCAGATCGGGCGCGCGCTCGATCTGCCGGCCGGGCCCGACGGCATCGACGAGATACGCCGTGTCGTCACCGTCTTCCGCGAGCTGCGGGACGGCGTCACGGCCGACGGACGTACGAAGGTCAAGTCGCCCAGCGGCACGCTCTCGACGGCCGAGGCGATCTCCGTGGTCACCAACGGCCTTGCCCTGGCTGCCCACTTCGGGGACGGCGTGCTGCGGCCCGGCGATGTAGCCGCGGGCATCCTCGGCGCGGTCGTCCGCGACCCGGCGGCGGACCGGGTGATCTGGCAGGAGTACTTGGAGGCGGTGGTCCGTGAGCGTGACGGCTGGAAGGACTTCTACCGCGCGTGCCGCGAGGTGAGTGTGTGACGGATGTCGGCGGGATCCGAGGTGAGAGGCGAGAGGGGGTGCGGACATGAGTGACGAGGCGCGCGGGGGCGTGGAGCCGGGCGGGGGCGTGGAGTTGGGCACGGAGGCTGAGGTGGAGGCGGAGTTGATCAGTGGTGCGGAATCCGGCGAGGCCGCCGTGGCTCAGGGGCGTTCGGGGGAAGGGCCGCTGCTGCTCGGTGTGCGGCACCACGGGCCGGGGTCGGCGCGGGCGGTGCGGGCCGCGCTTCAGGAGGCCGCTCCCCGAGTGGTGCTGATCGAGGGGCCGCCGGAGGCCGACGCGTTGGTGCCGCTCGCGGCGGACGAGGGGATGCGGCCGCCGGTCGCGCTGCTCGCGCATGTGGTGGACGAGCCGGGCCGTTCGGCGTTCTGGCCGCTCGCCGAGTTCTCTCCGGAGTGGGTGGCGATCCGGTGGGCCGCGGGGGCGGGGGTTCCGGTGCGGTTCATGGATCTGCCGGCGGCGCATTCGCTGGCGCGGGAGGAGAGCGCGGCGGATTCGGATGCGGATTCGGATTCGGATGTGGACGCCGACGTGGACGCGGTGCGGATCGATCCGCTTTCCGTGCTCGCCGAGACCGCCGGATACGACGATCCCGAGCGGTGGTGGGAGGACGTCGTGGAGCACCGGGGCACGGGCGGGGACGTGTTCGCGCCGTTCGAGGCACTCGGCGAGGCCATGGGGGTGCTGCGCGAGGAGTACGGGAGCGGCGGGCACGACCGGGACCTGGTCCGAGAGGCGTATATGCGGATCCAACTCCGTGCGGCACAGCGGGAGTTCGGTGGCGATCAGGTCGCCGTCGTGTGCGGGGCCTGGCATGTGCCCGCGCTGCGGCAGAAGGTGACCCTGGCGGCTGACCGTGCGCTGCTCAAGGGGTTGCCCAAGGTGAAGGTCGACATGACCTGGGTGCCCTGGACGCACCGCAGGCTGGCCCGGGCGAGCGGGTACGGGGCGGGGATCGCGTCGCCCGGCTGGTACGGGCATCTGTTCAGTGTGCCCGACCGGCCCGTCGAGCGCTGGCTGACCAAGGTGGCGCGGCTGCTGCGTGACGAGGACAGGATCGTGTCGTCCGCGCACGTCATCGAGGCGGTGCGGCTCGCGGACACGCTCGCCGTGATGCGGGGGCGTCCGCTGCCGGGGCTGACCGAGACGACGGATGCGGTCCGGTCGGTGCTGTGCGAGGGCTCCGACGTACCGCTCTCCCTCGTGCACGACAAGCTCGTCGTCGGGGACGTCCTCGGGGAGGTGCCCGAATCGGCGCCCGCTGTGCCGTTGCAGCGGGACCTCACGCGGCTGCAGCGGAAGTTGCGGCTCAAGCCGGAGGCGCTGGAGCGGGAGTTGGAGCTCGATCTGCGCAAGGAGACGGACGCGGCACGCAGCAGGCTGCTGCATCGCCTCCGGCTCCTGGGGGTCGGCTGGGGCGAGCCGGCGGAGTCGCGGGGGAGCACGGGTACGTTCCGGGAGACCTGGCGGTTGCGGTGGGAGCCGGAGCTTTCCGTGCGGGTGGCGGAGGCGGGGGTGTGGGGGACGACGGTCCTGGCCGCGGCGACCGCGAAGGTCGAGGCCGAGGCGGTGGGGGCGAGGGCGCTGGCCGATGTGACCTCGCTTGCCGAGCGGTGTCTGCTGGCGGAGTTGCCGGATGCGTTGCCCGTGGTGATGCGGGTACTTGCGGATCGGGCGGCGTTGGATGCGGATGTCGGGAACCTTGCGCAGGCGTTGCCTGCGTTGGTTCGGGCCCTCCGTTATGGGGATGTGCGGGGTACGGGGACGGCTGCGTTGGGTTCTGTGGCTGTGGGGCTTGCTGAGCGGGTGTTTGTGGGGTTGCCCCCTGCGTGTGCGGGGCTTGATGAGGACGCGGCCTTCGTCATGCGGGGGCACGTTGATGCGGTTCACCAGGCGGTGGGGCTGTTGGGGGAGTTGGAGTCGGCGCCTGGTTCGTCGGTGCCCGGCAGTGGGGCGTTGTGCCCACCCGTTCCGCCCTGCGGAACGCCTGCCCACAACGGGAAGGACGGCGGATCGACCGTGGCTCCCCACAACGGGGAGGACGGCGGATCGGCCGTGGCTGCCCACAACGGGGAGGACGGCGGATCGACCGTGGCTCCCCGCAACGGGGGCGGCTCGGTGGGCCGCGACGAGGGTGGGACGCCTGCCCGCAGCGTGAGTGGGGACGGGCATGGTTTGAAGCTGCGGTGGTGGGGTGTGCTTCGGGTGTTGGGGGAGCGGGAGAGTGTTGTTGGGGTTGTGCGGGGGCGGTGTGTGCGGGTTCTCATGGATTGTGGGGAGTTGGGGGAGGGGGAGGCTGCTCGGTTGATGGGGCTTGCTCTGTCTCGGGGGAATGAGCCCGCTGAGGCCGCTGCCTGGATCGAAGGGTTCGTCGGGGGCGGGTCCGGGGGCGGCATGTTGCTCGTGCACGACGAGCGGTTGCTCGGGCTTGTCGACGAGTGGTTGAGCGGGGTTTCTGACCAGGCCTTCACCGATGTGCTGCCGTTGCTGCGGCGCACGTTCTCCGCCTACGAGCCGGGCGTGCGGCGGACGTTGGGGGAGTTGGTGCGGCGCGGGCCCTCGGTGGGTGGCGGCGGCGCGTCGGCCGTGGACGGGGGCATACCCGGCTTCGGGAGCGATCTTGATGCGGAGCGCGCGGATGCCGTTCTGCCGGTGGTGAGCCTGTTGCTCGGGGTCGGGGTCGGGGTCGGGCTCGGGCTCGGGGTCGATGGCAGTGGCGAGCTTGTGGGGGTGGGCCGATGACGCGGGGCGCGGCAGCAGGAAGCGTGGAGCAGGGCGCGGGCGGGGACCCCGCGGCCGAGCGGTTGCGGCGGTGGCGGCTGGTGCTCGGCGGGGAGTCGGCGGACGGCACGGGGTGTGCGCTCGGCGGGCGGGACGCGGCGATGGACGGGGCGCTCACCGCGCTGTACGGCGGTGGGGAGGAGAAGAAGGGCCGGGGGCGGGAGCGTTCGGCGGGGCTCGGGGCGTCCGCGCCGTCCGTGGCTCGCTGGCTCGGGGACATCAGGACGTACTTTCCGTCGTCCGTCGTCCAGGTCATGCAGCGTGACGCCATCGACCGGCTCGGGCTCTCCACGCTGCTCCTGGAGCCGGAGATGCTGGAAGCCGTGGAGGCCGACGTGCACCTGGTGGGCACGCTGCTCTCGCTCAACAAGGCCATGCCCGAGACGACCAAGGAGACCGCGCGGGCCGTCGTACGCAAGGTGGTCGAGGACCTGGAGAAGCGGCTCGCCACGCACACCCGCGCCACCCTCACCGGGGCGCTCGACCGCAGCGCCCGCGTCAGCAGGCCGCGCCACCACGACATCGACTGGAACCGCACGATCGCGGCCAACCTCAAGAACTATCTGCCGGAGTACCGGACGGTCGTGCCCGAGCGGCTCATCGGGTACGGGCGGGCATCGCAGTCCGTGAATAAGGAGGTCATCCTCTGCATCGACCAGTCGGGGTCGATGGCCGCGTCGGTCGTGTACGCCTCGGTGTTCGGCGCCGTGCTCGGGTCGATGCGGTCCATCAGCACCAGGCTCGTCGTCTTCGACACGAATGTGGTCGATCTGACCGATCAGCTCGACGATCCGGTGGATGTTCTGTTCGGTACGCAGCTGGGTGGCGGTACGGACATCAACCGGGCGCTCGCGTACTGCCAGTCGCAGATCACCCGCCCCGCGGACACGGTCGTCGTCCTCATCAGCGACCTCTACGAAGGGGGCATACGCGACGAGATGCTGAAGCGGGTCGCGGCGATGAAGGCGTCCGGAGTGCAGTTCGTGACGCTGCTCGCGCTGTCCGACGAGGGGACCCCCGCGTACGACCGCGAGCACGCGGCAGCGCTCGCGGCGCTCGACGCACCGGCGTTCGCGTGCACCCCGGATCTCTTCCCCGAGGTGATGGCAGCGGCGATCGAAAGGCGCCCTCTACCCATACCGGACATGAATACGCATCGGTAACAGGGGACTTGCGCGATGGCGGGCGGCCCGTGCGAGGATCGGCGGGCTTCACTTCCGGAGCATCGCGCTCAGCGCCGAGTTCCGTGTCTCGCCCCGCCCCACCCAGCCGAGGAACCACCTCATCTTGACCTCTGCAGCTGTCGTTCGGCCCGATGCCGCTGTGCGCATGGTGCGCGCGGTGGCCGGGCGGCGTGCGCTGCAAGTGGTGCTGCTGCTCGCGGGGTTGCTCGCGCTCGGCTTCCTCTGCGGTGAGCGGGCGCAGGCGGCCGATGGGCTGCCGGCTCCGGATCGCATGGAGTCCGCGCGGTCGGCCGACACGGACGTGCGCGAGGGTTCGGCCGCAGCGGCGGGGGGTGACGACTCCGCCGAGCCGGTCCGTGAATCGGCCCGCGCCGCGCACACGACGGTGCGCGAGGCTCCCGGTGAGCTCGCCGCCGGCGCCCGTGCCGGTGTCGATGCCGCCGAGCCCGTCGTCCGTGGCGTACACGATGTCGCCGTGAACGGGGTCGTGCGTCCGGTCGTCGACGAGGTCACCGGACTTCTCGCCGGCGCCCCGGAGCGAGTGCTGCCGGACATGCCCGAGCTGCCGCGGCCCGGCACCGGGCTCGGTGACGGCGAGGATGCCGACGGCGGTCCCGGGGCCGATGCGCCGGACGGCGCCGCCGATTCGCGTGGCGGTCAGAGCGAGGCGAATGCCCGGGCGCACGAGGGGCGGACGTCCCATGCGGCGAAGGCCGGGTCCTCGTACGGCAGCGGTGATGCGTACTCCGTCGGTCGGCTGACGCGCGGTGACGGTTCCTGGGGCGGCGACGTCTCGGGAAGCGCGCTCCGCGGCGGGCACGTGCCGCTTCCCGCGCCCGGTGGTCCGGTGCGGACGCTGGGCGGTCCTTCGGCCGGTGACGGAAGTTCGACGCGGCACGGCGATCCGGGTGCCGCATCGGGCGAAAGCCGTGCGCCGGTGCGGCTCCTTGCCGGCGCCGGGGCCTCTCAGGTCTCCGCGTCCCTCCGCGACAGACACCGGGACATTCCCGAATTCCCTGGCTAGGGCAGCCCTTTCCCCGCGATGACCTGCCGCGCGGGGGCGGAACAGGTCTGCCCGCCGGTCCCCGGATGGTTCCGAACATCCCCTGACCGGATCCACAGCCAGAGTTCGAATTCGAAGGATCTGACGCAAGCATGAACAAGAACATCCGCCGTTCCATCGTCATAGCCGCCGGTGTCACGGGTGCCTGGGCGCTCGGTTCCACCGTCGCCAGCGCGGACGAGCTGCCGCAGCACTCCATCGCCCTGCCGGACCAGGCGTCCGACGCGGTCGAGGACGTCACCGTCGACGACGTCTCGGTCGACGACGCCAAGGGCGACGCCGCCGAGGCCAAGGCGAAGGCCGGGGCCAAGGCGAAGGCCAAGGCCAAGGCCAAGTCGACCGTCGCGGACGCGAAGTCCACCGTCGCCGACGTGCGCGCCGCTGCCCCCAAGGCCGACCTCCCCAAGGCCGATCTCCCCCAGGTCGACGCCCCAGCCGTCAGCACCCCGGACGTCCGCACCCCCGACGCCGGCGCCCCCGAGGACTCCGTCGACTACCTCTTCGGCCCCCTCTCCGCCTTCGCCCCGGAGCTGGAGAACACCACCGAGACGGCCACCGCGACGGCCGCCGCGGCCACCACCACCGCCACCCCGATCGTCGACGAGACGGCCACGGCCGTGCTGCCGCCCGTCGCCGCCACCGCCGTCGCCGGCGTCGTGCCGGTCGCGGGCCAGGCGGTCAACGACGTCACGTACCTGGCGCAGGGCGTCGTCGGCGATGTCCAGCCGTTCGCCGGTGGGGTCGTCGGCGAGGTCGGGCCCTTCGCGCAGGGTGTCGTCGCCGATGACGTGCAGCCCTTCGCGGGCGGTGTCGTCGGCTCGGTCTCGCCGCTCGTGCAGACCGTCACCGACCAGGTGCGGCCCGTCGTCCAGGGTGTCGGCGGCAGCGCCGACCAGCTGGCGTACGGCGTGACGGGCGACGTGGCGCCGTTCGCCGGTGGTGTCGTCGGTCAGGTCTCGCCCTTCGCGCAGGACCTGACCGGCACCGTCGCCCCCGACGCGCAGGCGCTCGCCGGGAACGCCGTCACCGGCGTCCAGGGCGTGACCGACTCGATCGCCCCGAGCTACCTGCCGACGTACGAAGAGGCGTACAACGCGACGTACGACGCGACGTACAACGCGACGTACGGCACCACCCAGGGCGCGACGTCCGGCATCTGAGGCACAGAACCGCGATGACCTGATCGCGGAAGCGACAGCCGTACGGCGGCATCCGTGCCACCACTGGCCTTACCCGTCGTACCAGCCGTAACAGGCGCAAACGGGCGGCCCCTGGATCCACAGGGGCCGCTCACCTCAGCGTTCGGGCGGGTGTGAGGGCGAGGTGAGGGCAGGATCTGTGACAGTCATCACCGCCCAAATGTGATCCGCGATTTAGGGACCCGCGTCCCTCGGCGATAACCTGCGAGACGGACATGCCGCGTACCGGACTCCGTCCTACGCCTCCCTTGTGACAGCGCAGTCACGTTGCCCTCCGCGGCACGCCCACGCAGACAGCTGACCACAATGCAGCGAGATCGCAGCGAGATCACGGAAAAGGGACGGACGCGCGTGGACCTGTTCGAGTACCAGGCGAGGGACCTCTTCGCCAAGCACGGTGTACCGGTGCTGGCCGGTGAAGTCATCGACACGCCTGAGGCGGCGCGCGAGGCCACCGAGAAGCTGGGCGGCAAGTCGGTCGTCAAGGCGCAGGTGAAGGTCGGTGGCCGCGGCAAGGCCGGCGGCGTGAAGCTGGCGGCGAACCCGGACGAGGCCGTCGCTCGCGCGACGGACATCCTCGGCATGGACATCAAGGGCCACACGGTCCACAAGGTGATGATCGCCGAGCTCTCCCCGGAGATCGAGGCGGAGTACTACGTCTCGTACCTCCTCGACCGCACCAACCGCACCTTCCTCGCCATGGCGTCGGTGCAGGGCGGCATGGACATCGAGGAGGTCGCGGAGAAGACCCCCGAGGCCCTCGCGAAGGTCCCGGTCAACGCCGTCGAAGGCGTGAACATCGAGAAGGCCCGCGAGATCGTGGCCCAGGCGAAGTTCCCGGCCGATGTGGCCGAGGGTGTCGCCGAGGCCATGGTGACCCTGTGGGACACCTTCGTCGCCGAGGACGCGCTCCTCGTCGAGGTCAACCCGCTGGTGAAGACCAAGGACGGCCGCATCCTGGCCCTGGACGGCAAGGTCTCGCTCGACGAGAACGCCGACTTCCGCCAGCCCGACCACGAGGCGCTCGAGGACAAGGACGCAGCCAACCCGCTCGAGGCTGCTGCCAAGGCCAAGAACCTCAACTACGTCAAGCTCGACGGCGAGGTCGGCATCATCGGCAACGGCGCGGGTCTCGTCATGAGCACCCTGGACGTCGTCGCGTACGCCGGTGAGGCGCACAACAACGTCAAGCCGGCCAACTTCCTCGACATCGGCGGCGGCGCTTCGGCCGAGGTCATGGCGAACGGCCTGGAGATCATCCTCGGCGACCCGGACGTCAAGTCCGTGTTCGTCAACGTCTTCGGCGGCATCACCGCGTGCGACGAGGTCGCCAACGGCATCGTCCAGGCGCTTGAGCTGCTCAAGTCCAAGGGCGAGGAAGTCACCAAGCCGCTGGTCGTCCGTCTCGACGGCAACAACGCGGAGCTGGGTCGCAAGATCCTGAGCGACGCCAACCACCCGCTCGTGCAGCGTGTGGACACCATGGACGGCGCGGCCGACAAGGCCGCCGAGCTCGCGGCCGCGAAGTAAGGGACGAGGGACAGAACAGCCATGGCTATCTTCCTCAACAAGGACAGCAAGGTCATCGTCCAGGGCATGACCGGTGCCACGGGCATGAAGCACACCAAGCTCATGCTGGGTGACGGCACGAACATCGTCGGCGGCGTGAACCCGCGCAAGGCGGGCACGAAGGTCGACTTCGACGGCACCGAGGTACCGGTCTTCGGCTCGGTCAAGGAGGCCATGGAGGCCACGGGCGCCAACGTGTCCGTCCTCTTCGTGCCGCCGGCCTTCTCCAAGGCCGCCGTCGTCGAGGCGATCGACGCCGAGATCCCCCTCGCGGTCGTCATCACCGAGGGCATCGCCGTCCACGACTCCGCCGCCTTCTGGGCGTACGCGAAGTCGAAGGGCAACAAGACCCGCATCATCGGCCCGAACTGCCCCGGTCTCATCACCCCGGGCCAGTCCAACGCCGGCATCATCCCGGGCGACATCACGAAGCCGGGCCGCATCGGCCTGGTCTCGAAGTCCGGCACGCTGACGTACCAGATGATGTACGAGCTCCGTGACATCGGCTTCTCGTCGGCCGTCGGCATCGGTGGCGACCCGGTCATCGGTACGACGCACATCGACGCCCTCGAGGCGTTCGAGGCCGACCCCGACACCGACCTGATCGTCATGATCGGCGAGATCGGCGGCGACGCCGAGGAGCGCGCGGCGGACTACATCAAGGCCAACGTGACGAAGCCGGTCGTCGGCTACGTCGCGGGCTTCACCGCCCCCGAGGGCAAGACGATGGGCCACGCCGGCGCCATCGTCTCCGGCTCTTCTGGCACCGCACAGGCCAAGAAGGAGGCCCTTGAGGCCGCCGGGGTCAAGGTCGGCAAGACGCCGACCGAGACGGCGAAGCTGGCGCGGGCGATTCTGGCCGGCTGAAGCTTGACCTAGCTGTTGAAGGTGGGCCCGCATCTCTACGGAGGTGCGGGCCCGCTTTTGTCTGCGGGGCGGATGTGGCTGGTCGCGCAGTTCCCCGCGCCCCTTCGGGGCGCCTATCCCGCCTGCGGGCTCAGGCGTTCCGGGCCGTTCGACAAGCCCTCGCGGAGCTTCTTGTGGAGGGACTGCTCCTCGTACGACAACGGGCCCGGGCCCATTCTCGGCGGGACTCCGTTGATGGCCTTGCCCGGGGACTGCGGGGGCTCGTAGTGGGTGGGGGCCGTGCGCAGGGTCAGGGCCGTGGCGCCGATGATCAGGGCCGTGAAGGCGATCGCGGCGCGGGTCCAGAGGCGGGCGCGGTGTTCGCTTCCGGTGCGTACCCGGTCCGCCTTCGGGGGCTGCAGTTTCTCTGCCTTGCAGAGTTCACTCAGACGCTCGTGCAGGGCGTCAGGGGTCGCCGCGAGCTCCGGGATCTTCTCGATGATCGTCTCGTGCGCGCGCAGCAGCCGGTTGGCCGCAGCGGGCGTGCTCGCCTCCGTCTCGGCCGCCGTCTCGGGCAGGTCGAGGCCGACGCCGTCGTAGAGCAGCAGGGTGCGGCGCTGTGCGGGCGGCAGGCTCATCAGTACGTCGAGGAACGCGCGGTCCGCCGGTTCGGCGGGCGGGGCTTCCGGATGCCGGTGGGCGGGGCGCAGACGGTGCCAGGGCGACATGGCGTACTCGTACGCCGCCGCGCGGACCCAGCTCGCGGGGTGGCGGTCGACCGCCACCTCGGGCCAGCGCTGCCAGGCGAGCTGGAAGGCGCGTTCCACCGATTCCTGGGCGAGGGTGCGGCGGCCGGTGAGGAGGTAGGTCTGGCGGACCAGGGCGGGGGCGCAGGTCGCGCAGAGGGCGTCGAAGGCTTCCGCGGGGGTGAGGGTCTTGGCGGGCGGGGGGTCTGGCGTGGCTGCCGCCACTGCGCCGGGCGTCGGCCTGCCGTTGCTCTTGGCGGCGCTCGGCGGGGTGCGTTGGGCCCGCCCGTTCCGCCGTGCGGCAGAGGCGGCCGGCTGCTGCTCCTCTGCGAACGTCGCCAGGAGTTTCGCGTAGATGTCGCGTCTGCGGCCGCGTGGGGTGGTGCGGCCCGATTCCCAGGAGCGGACTGTCTCCCTGGTGACGCCCACCTTTGTGGCGACCTCCGCCTGGCTCAGGGACTTTGCCTCGCGCAGTCGCCGGCGTTCCTTGGGGGACGGCAACGGGGTAGCAGGGCTCTGGGTCATGTCGGACTCTCCGCGCCGGGGGCCGTGTGCCGTCGTGCGGCGGGCAGCCGGGCGCAGCTGATCCGCCGTACGAAAAAGTACATAAACGTATCTTGAGCGACACATCGGGTATTTGCCTGTTACGGGGAGAAAGTGCGTGTCGTTGGGAGCATGGTGGCGTGACTCACATCACCTACCGCAGCTCTTCGTTGCCGCCCCTGAAGCCGCTGTTGGAGCGGGCGCGCGGCCGCTCACCCGGATTGGCGACCTGCCTGTTCGGCGGGGCCGTCGCCGCCGGGCTCGGGCTCGGTTCGTTCGCCGTCCTGGTGATGGTGCTGTGGATCAGCTCGCCCTATCCGGACAGCGGGCCCGGCGGGGCGCTGCATGTCGCGGCCGCGGTGTGGCTGATGGCCCACGGCACGGAGCTGATCAGGACGGACACGCTTTCCGGGGTGCCCGCGCCGGTCGGTGTGACCCCGCTGCTCCTGGTGGCGCTTCCGGGCTGGCTCGTGCACCGGGCGGCGCGGGACGCGGCGGATCCGGAGGGGCGGGCGATGGCGGTGCGGACCGCGTGGTGCGGGGTGGTCGGCGGCTATCTGCTGGTGGGTACGGCGGCGACGCTGTACGCCGCGGGGGGTGAGCTGCAGCCGTCGTGGTTGAGCGCGGTCGTGCAGGTGCCGCTGGTGGCGGCGGTCGCCGGGGCGGTGGGCGTGTGGACGGCGCACGGGCGGCCGCGGCAGCCGCTGCCGGGCCCGGTGGCGCGTGCCCTGGGCGCCCTTCCCGAAGGGGTACGTCCCTTCTTCGTACGCCTCTTCGTACGCCGATATCTGCTGGCCGCCACGCGGGCGGCGGTGGCGGGGGCGCTGGTGCTCGTCGGCGGTGGCGCGCTGCTCGTGGCGGTGTCGCTCGTGCTGCACGGGGGACTGGTCCGGGAGTCGTTCGCGCAGGTCACGGACGTGTGGCCGGGGCGGTTCGCGGTGCTGCTGCTCGCGGTGGCGCTGGCGCCGAACGCGGCGGTGTGGGGTGCGGCGTACGGGCTCGGGCCCGGCTTCGCGCTGGGTACCGGGAGTGTGGCGGGGCCGCTCGCCGTGGGTGCGGGGCCGTTGCTGCCGGCGTTTCCGCTGCTGGCCGCGGTGCCGGGGGAGGGGCCCGGGTCGCCGCTGACCTGGGCGGCGGGGGTGGTGCCGGCGGTGGCGGGCTGCGTGGTCGCGTGGTTCACGGCGCGGGCGGCGGCGCCTGCGTACGGGGAGCGGGACGAGGCGTGGTCGCGAAGGTGGACGGCGCTGGTCGCGGGGGTGGCGGCGGTGCTGTGCGGGGTGGCTGTGGCGGTGCTTGCCGCGCTGGCGGGTGGGCCGATGGGGGTGGCCGTTCTCGCGGAGTTCGGGCCGGTGTGGTGGCAGGCGGGGGGTGCGGCGGTGGCCTGGACCGCGGGGATCGGGGTGCCGGGGGCGTTGGCCGTGCGGGCGTGGAGGCGGTGGGCTGCGCCGCGGAGGGGGCGGCTTCGCTTGCCCCGCGTGCGGTTGCCTCGTCGCCGGGTCGCTCCTGCACTGGAGGTTGCCGCTCCGCCGCCCGCGGAGTTCGAGCCGTACGACTTCCTGCCGGGCGGCGGCGACTGGCACGAGGACGCCGCCCGCGAGGCCCGCTGGACCGCGCTACGGGAGGCGGGGCAGGGCCCTCCCCCTCCCCCCTGAACCATCGAAACCCGGCGGCAAGGGCTGTGCCCACCCTTCCCCAAGCTCTCGGCTCCGCTCGAGCAGGGGAGACCCCACTCGCCCTGCGGAACGCCTGCCCGCAGCGGGGGCGGGGGCGGGTGGCCGGGAGAGCCGTTCCTGAGCCCGCCCGCACACGGCGGGGGGCGGGTGCGGGGGTGGGTGGCTGAGAGGGCCGTCTCTGAGCCCGCCCGCACACGGCGGAGGCGGGGCGGGGGGGGTGCTGCCGGGTGATCGGGTGGGTGGGTGGGGCAGGTTCGCCGCGGAGCGGCGGGAAATCCTGCGCTGCGGGGTGATCGGGTGGGTGGGAGAGGGGCGACCGCCGAGGGGGGAGGCGACCGCCGAGGGGGATCAGTCCCGGTCCGCGAGCAACGGCCGCAGCTCCTCCGGCAGGAGCTCCTCGCAGGACTGCTTCGACGTGGTCGTCAGCGCGTCGTTCACGCACGTGTAGTAGTCCCGGTACACCAGCTGCGCGGCAAACGTCGCCGCCACCATCGCCAACGCGAGCGAAGCCGTCACCAGGCCGCTGATCGCCGCGGTCGTCTGCGGCTTCGTGCTCGAGGCGTCGGCCGCAGGCCCCTGCTTGGCGGGCGCGGGCGCGGTGGCGGGAGCCGGAGCCGTCGGATCCGGAGCCTTCGGCTTCGCCCGCAGCGAGCTGATGCCCCAGTACAGCGCCAACGCGCCGAGCAGCAGCGCGACGTACCGCCAGCCGAAGAGCGCGAAGAAGAAGGCCCACATGCCGGAGAGCAGCGCGTAACGCGCGCGGCGCTGGGCCGGGTCGGTCGGGTCCCAGCGCATACCGGAGCCGGAGCCGGAACCCGAGCCGGAAGGACCGTCGGGGCCGGACCCCTGCTGGCCGGGCCGCTCGCCGAAGCCGCCCTGGGAGCGGCCGGGCTGCCGGTCGCTCCACTGGCTGCCCCAGGGGGAGTTGCCCTGGTCGGGAGAGTCGCCGCCGTTGCCGGGGCGCGGGCGCCACGGCTGGTCGGGGGTGCCCTCGGGCGGCGGCGCGAAGGGGTTGTCGTCCTTCTTGTCGCTGGAGGAGCCCGACGACCCCGACGACCCCGAAGAGTCCGAAGAGCCGGAGTCCTGGGAGTCCTGCGGCGGGGACGACGGGCGGCCGTCGCGCAGCAGCGTCGAGCCGCGCTCCCCTCCGTGCGTCAACCCGAACGCGAAGGACAGCGGGAGGCGGAGGCTACGGTCCGGCATCAGGTGTGCGTCTTCCCCTTGGTCGAGCGAGCTGTGTACGAGCTTCGGCAGCGGCATGGCGCCGTGGCACAGACGCTACCTCCCGGCCGCGCCCCCGTCCCGTGAGGGGCGCCTCCGTGTGCCGGTATCGTTGCTGACGGTCGGCCGCTTCGTAGAGTTCCCCGTATCGCGGGGCACGAAGCCTTTGTATGACCGTACAAAGCTGCCGTACAGAGCCGCCGTACAAGACGCACCTCCCGAGAAAGGGCCCCGCTGTGGCCAAGAGCCCTGTGGCCAAGCGCCTCGTCGTGCTGGTCTCCGGATCAGGCACGAATCTGCAGGCTCTGCTCGACAAGATCGCGACGGACGGGACGACGGGCTACGGAGCCGAGATCGTCGCCGTCGGCGCGGACCGCGACGGCATCGCGGGTCTTGAGCGGGCCGAGCGGGCCGGGATCCCCACCTTCGTGTGCCGGGTCAAGGACCACGCGGACCGCGCCGCGTGGGACGCGGCGCTCGCCGAGGCCACGGCCGCGTACGAGCCCGACCTGGTCGTGTCGGCCGGGTTCATGAAGATCGTGGGGAAGGAATTCCTCGCACGGTTCGGCGGCCGGTTCGTGAACACGCACCCCGCCCTGCTGCCCAGCTTCCCCGGGGCCCACGGTGTGCGCGACGCGCTCGCGTACGGCGCGAAGGTCACGGGATGCACCGTCCACTTCGTCGACGACGGCGTCGACACCGGCCCGATCATCGCCCAGGGCGTGGTCCCGGTCGGGGATGAGGACGACGAGAGCGCTCTGCACGAGCGCATCAAGGAAGTCGAGCGAAGGCTGCTCGTCGATGTCGTGGGGCGTCTGGCCCGCAACGGCTACCGCATTGAGGGACGAAAGGTACTTATCCCGTGACCGCCGAAGGTACGCACGGTTCGCAGCGCCCGATCAAGCGCGCGCTCATCAGCGTCTATGACAAGACCGGGCTCGAAGAGCTCGCGCGCGGGCTGCACACGGCCGGCGTCGAGCTCGTCTCGACCGGTTCGACCGCCGCGAAGATCGCCGCCGCCGGGGTGCCCGTCACCAAGGTCGAGGAGCTGACCGGCTTCCCCGAGTGCCTGGACGGCCGGGTCAAGACGCTGCACCCGCGCGTGCACGCGGGGATCCTCGCCGACCTGCGCCTGGAGGACCACCAGCGGCAGCTCGCCGACCTCGGCATCGAGCCGTTCCAGCTGGTCGTCGTGAACCTCTACCCCTTCAAGGCGACCGTGGCGTCGGGCGCGACGCCCGACGAGTGCGTCGAGCAGATCGACATCGGCGGCCCCTCGATGGTCCGCGCCGCCGCCAAGAACCACCCCTCGGTGTCGGTCATCACGAGCCCTTCCCGGTACGCCGACGTGCTCGCCGCGGTCCGTGACGGCGGTTTCGACCTGACCGCGCGCAAGCGCCTCGCCGCCGAAGCGTTCCGGCACACCGCCGAGTACGACCTCGCGGTCGCCTCCTGGTTCGCGGACGACTACGCCGCCGACGGCTCGCCCTTCCCCGAGTTCCTCGGCAGCGCGTACGGCCGCAAGAACGTGCTGCGCTACGGCGAGAACCCGCACCAGAACGCGGCCCTCTACGTCGACGGCAACGGCGGCCTCGCGGAGGCCGAGCAACTGCACGGCAAGGAGATGTCGTACAACAACTACACGGACACGGACGCCGCCCGCCGTGCCGCGTACGACCACGCCGACCCCTGTGTCGCGATCATCAAGCACGCCAACCCGTGCGGCATCGCGATCGGCGGGAACGTCGCCGAGGCGCACCGCAAGGCGCACGCCTGTGACCCGCTCTCCGCGTTCGGCGGTGTCATCGCCGTGAACCGGCCGGTCACCAAGGAGATGGCCGAGCAGGTCGCCGAGATCTTCACCGAGGTCATCGTCGCGCCCGAGTACGAGGACGGCGCGCTCGAAGCCCTCACCAAGAAGAAGAACATCCGCGTCCTGCGTGCCCACCGGGCGCCGTCCAACGCGGTCGAGGTCAAGCAGATCGACGGCGGCGCGCTGCTCCAGGTCACCGACCGGCTGCAGGCCGACGGCGACAACCCGGCCAACTGGACGCTGGCCACCGGCGACGCCCTGAACCCGGGCGAGCTCGCCGAGTTGGAGTTCGCCTGGAAGGCGTGCCGCGCGGTGAAGTCCAACGCGATCCTGCTCGCCAAGGACGGCGCCTCGGTCGGCGTCGGCATGGGCCAGGTCAACCGCGTCGACTCCGCGAAGCTCGCCGTCGAGCGGGCGGGCGCCGAGCGCGCGCACGGTGCGTACGCCGCGTCCGACGCGTTCTTCCCGTTCCCCGACGGCCTGGAGATCCTCACCGAGGCGGGCGTCAAGGCCGTTGTCCAGCCCGGCGGTTCGGTCCGCGACGAGCTGGTCATCGAGGCCGCGCGGAAGGCCGGAGTGACGATGTACTTCACGGGTACGCGGCACTTCTTCCACTGACATCGCCGCTCACCACAACGGGCCGTGCCCCCCTCAAGAGGGGGGCAC